>JAGZAC010000235.1 GCA_018370615.1 Clostridiales bacterium | reverse complement strand
TCCCGCAGCTCTGGGTTGTTTTCTCCCATACCTGCAGTGAATACAATGGCGTCCAGTCCGTCCATGGCTGCCGCATAGGCTCCGATATATTTCTTCACCTGATATGCCAGGGTGTTGGCGGTGAGAAAAGCGCGTTTATCTCCTTTCAGGATGGCGGCTTCAATATCCCGGCTGTCGGAAGAAATGCCGGAGAGTCCCAGAAACCCGCATTCCTTATTCATGAAATCGCTCATTTCATCCGGGGTCTTACCGGTTTTGTTCATTACATATGTGACAATGGCCGGATCGATGTCGCCGCAGCGGGTCCCCATCATAAGACCTGCCAGAGGCGTCATTCCCATAGAAGTATCAATACATTTGCCGTCCTTTACCGCACTGATGGAAGAACCGTTTCCAATGTGGCAGGTGACGATTTTGGTGTTTTCCGTTCTTCCTAAGATTTTGCACATTTCTCCGGCTACATACCGGTGGGAAGTACCATGAGCGCCGAACCGGCGGATGTGATATTTTTCACACATTTCATAGGGAAGGGCATATGTGTATGCATAGTCCGGCATTGACTGGTGAAAAGCTGTGTCAAACACCAGCACCTGGGGCACGCCGGGCATAGCTTTCATGCAGCCTTCGATTCCCATAATGTGCGCGGGGGTGTGCAGAGGGGCAAGCTCAATACAATCCTGCAGCTTTTTCAAGGATTCTTCATTTGCGATTACAGATTCTGTAAAATAGGTGCCGCCGTGAACGATGCGGTGCCCTACCGCTTCGATTTCGCTCATGTCGGAAATGCATCCGTGGTTTTTATCTGTCAGACACCGAATGACGATCTCTGTAGCTACCGCATGATCGGGCATGGGAATCTCTTCCTTGTATTTTTCCCCTGACGGGAGCTTGTGGTCAATGACACCGTCGATTCCAATGCGTTCGCAGATGCCTTTCCCGAGAACTTCGCTGGTGGATGTGTCGAACAGCTGATATTTCAAAGAAGAACTGCCCGCATTTACAACCAATACTTTCATAGATACTCCTTTAATTTATAAATTTTACGTCTGCAATCGATTTGACAATCCTGGCTTTATTCTGTAAAATAACTGCAGTACGGAAAATATATGCAACATTACTATTATACACACATTTTCCACCAATGACAATACTTTTTTAAGGATATTTTAAGATATGAACAAAATTTCTGCCATAATTTGCGAATTGAATCCGCTGCATGAGGGGCATATTTATCTCTTTCAAAGGGCAAAGGAAAATGCCCAGTGCCTGATTGCCATTATGAGCGGCAATTTTGTCCAGCGGGGAGAATGTGCCGTCTTTGATAAATATACGAGAGCCGCATCGGCAGTGAATGCCGGGGCGGATTTGGTGCTGGAATTGCCCTTTCCTTGGTGCAGCGGGTCCGCCGCGTTTTTTGCCCGAGCGGGGGTGCATATTGCAGAAAGTGTTGGCTGCACCCATTTGTATTTCGGCAGTGAAACGGGGGATTTACACGCATTACAGCTGGTGGCAGAGACATTGAACACCAGAGAATTTCAAACAGAATTTCAGAGGGTGGGTCAGGCGGGTGCCCGTCGGGAGAAGCTGTTGGCCCGGCTTTGTCCAGGGATTTCCCCGGATGTATTGTCTGGCGCCAATGACATTTTAGGAGCGGAGTACTGTCGCTTTTTACAAAAAATGAACCCTGTTCCTGTTAAACGCATAGATTGTGCCGGTGCCACTGCCTTGCGCGCAGCTATGGCGGAGGAAATTCTGCAGACCGGTGAAAATCCACAGGGAGCTGTGCTGTCTCATCGGCTGGCAGACTTGCTGTTTTATTTTCTGCGATGTATGGACGCGCCTCCGGAGGGGTTCGCTGAGGGGAGCGGGGGAGTGATCCGGCGTTTGTATAAGGCGGCCCAGGAGGCGGTCAGCGGAGAGGACATGTTTCTGCGCGGGGCTACAAAGCAGTATACCAATGCCAGACTGCGCAGAGGCGCCCTGTTTGCCTTGACTAAAACTACTTTGGATATGCTGCGTGCGCAGCCGACGTACACCCGCGTTCTTGCAGCAAATGCTCAGGGTAGAGCCTACCTGGCTGGGCTGCGTAAGAAAGATGGGCATATACAACTGATTACCAATCATCGAGGGCGAAACGAGCTTTCTGCAGAAGGACGCAGACAGTATCTTCGTGCACAGCGGGCCGACGCTGTTTACACATTGTGTATAGAACCGCCGCGCCCGTCAGGGTGGTTTGCCGCTGCAAATCCGACAATGCTGTAAGGCTGGAAAATCCTTGTCAAACTTTACAATCTTTATTGACAAGCTGCATGCGGTTCTTTATAATATCAGTAATGGTGTACTTGCGACAGCGACTTTATTTGCAAGCCGATAATGGATGGGAATAGATATGTATATTGGAATTGACTTGGGCACTACCGGTTGCAAGGTTGTGATGTTTTCACCCCAGGGGGAGATTCTGTGTGAATACAATCAGGAATATGAATTAATTTTTCAGGGTACATATGTAGAGCAGGATGCGAATCTGTGGTGGAGCTTGGTACAGGACGGTATTTGGAATGTGGTATCCACTACGGGGCTTTCTGACATAACTGCTATATCTGTCAGTACCCAGGGGATTTCCTTTGTTCCTGTGGATCGGAAGGGCACGCCGCTTTCCAATGCGATTAGCTGGCTGGATATGCGCGCCGGAGAGATGGCTGAACGTTTGAAGGAAGCGTTTGGGCCAGAGAAAATTTATGAGAAAACCGGCATAGAATGTGAAGCAGATTATTCTTTACCTAAGCTGATGTGGCTTTTGGAAAATGAGGCGGAAATTTATGCACGGGCAGACAAAATATTGTTTCCGCTGGATTTTTTGAATCTGAAACTGTGTGGAAGAGCCGTCTGCGACTATACCATCGCTGGCGGCACCATGCTGTATAATATCCGGGAAAAATGCTGGGACAAAGACCTGCTGGCCTTTTCCCACATCGCGCCGGAGAAGCTGCCGGATGTAGCATGTATGGGTACGCCTATTGGTACACTTTTGCCGGAGGTGGCGGAATACTGTGGGATTCATCCGGGGTGTCAGGTGATTCTTGGAGGGCAGGACCAAAAGCTGGCTGCTATCGGAGCCGGAATTCGCCCAGGCGTATGTACCGTGTCTTTCGGGACGGCGACGGCAATTTCAAAGCTGAGTGACGGCACCCTCCCCTATGGCAAGCATGCTGCCTTGTTTCCTTTTGAAGAAAATACCTATATTTCGGAATTTTCCCTTTCTACTACCGGCGCGGCACTGCGTTGGCTGGTGAAAACCATGTGCCCGGATAAATCTTATAAAGAAATTGACCAAATGGCCCTCCTTTCCGGCCCCGGTGCCGGCGGGGTCACCTTTGAGACCGACCTAGCCACTGGCGGGACTCTGTCCGGACTGACTCTTTCCACTACGCTGCCGGATATAATTTATGCCCTGTTTGAGGGGGTTTCCAGGGATATTCGCGACGGGGTGCAGCGCCTTGGAGGTGCGGAAGAGCTTTTGGTATTCGGCGGCGGTGCGAAAAGCGACATCTGGTGCAGAGTTCTCTCTCGAATTTGCCAGATGCCCGTTTCCATTTTGGACACACCAGAGACGGCGGCGCTGGGTGCAGCCATTCTTGCTCCGCGGGAGATTCCCGTTGATATGGACGGCGAAAATGTCATCAGCGCACCCATCGTTGTGGACGAAAAGGTCTACCACATGACCTGCGTTTCCATGGGCAACCCGCACTGCGTT
>JAGZAC010000234.1 GCA_018370615.1 Clostridiales bacterium | reverse complement strand
GGAACTTCTACTACGCAGGTGAGTGCTCTTTCGGAGGAAGTGGAATACCGCTTATCTCAGTATGGCATTGCGCCGCTTCACACAGAAGGAAAACGGGGCGATGCCTGGATCCTCACCGATTACGGATCTGTACTTCTGCATGTTTTTAATGAACAGCAGAGAGATTTTTATAAATTAGAAAAGCTTTATGATGAAGGCAGTGAACAGGATATCAGCAGCCTGCTATCTGAAGATTGATTGGGATATTCTAATTGACAGATGAAGGGATGAAACAGCTACGATGAAATATGATTTTCAGCAAATAGAGAAAAAATGGCAGGACAAGTGGGAAGCTGCCGGTGCGTTTCATGCACAGGACTTCAGCGAGAAACCGAAGTTTTACGCTTTGGTGGAATTTCCTTATCCCAGCGGAGCCGGCATGCATGTGGGCCATATTAAGGCGTATATCGGCTTGGAAGTGATTTCCCGCAAACGGCGGATGCAGGGGTATAATGTCCTGTTTCCCATAGGCTTTGACGCGTTTGGACTGCCTACGGAAAACTATGCCATGAAAACCAAAATTCATCCCAGAAAAGTAACGGATGCCAATATCAAAAAATTTACCCAGCAGCTAAGGCGTGTGGGCTTTTCCCTGGATTGGAGCAGGGTAATTGATACCACTGACGAGGACTATTATAAGTGGACCCAGTGGATCTTCCGAAAAATGCTGGATCATGGACTGGTATTTCGAGACAAGGCGCTGGTGAACTACTGCCCGAGCTGTAAGGTGGTACTGTCCAATGAAGATTCCCAGGGGGGCAAGTGTGACATATGTCACAGTGAGGTAGTACAGAAGTCCAAGGATGTGTGGTATCTGCGGATTACCGAATACGCCGACAAACTGCTGGAGGGGCTGGAAGAAGTAGATTACCTGCCCAGCGTAAAGCAGCAGCAGATCAACTGGATCGGCAAGTCTACCGGCGCTTTTGTGGATTTTTCCATTGCTGGCATAGAGGAAAAGCTGACAGTATATACGACTCGTCCGGACACACTTTTCGGCGTTACTTTCATGGTAATGGCGCCGGAGCACCCTGTGATCGATGCAAACGCTGACAAAATTTCCAATATGGCGGAAATTGCGGCGTACCGGGAGCAGTGTGCGAAAAAAACAGAATTTGAGCGCACCCAGCTGAACAAGGACAAGACGGGAGTACGCATCGAGGGCCTTTCAGCTGTAAATCCTGTAAATGGAAAGGAAATCCCTATTTATATATCTGATTATGTAATGATGGGGTATGGTACCGGCGCGATTATGGCTGTGCCGGCACACGACCAGAGAGACTACGACTTTGCAAAGAAGTTTGGCATTGACATCATCGAGGTAATCAAAGGAGGAGACGTTTCCAAGGAGGCGTACACCGGCGATGGGGAGATGGTCAATTCCGGATTTTTGAACGGTCTTACCAATAAAAAAGATTCCATTGAAAAAGCCATTGCCGAATTGGAAAAGATGGGGAAGGGCAAGGCCGGCGTCCAGTATAAAATGAAGGACTGGGCCTTTAACCGGCAGCGCTATTGGGGCGAGCCTATCCCTGTGATTCACTGTGACAAGTGCGGAATTGTGGGCGTGCCTTATGAGGAGCTGCCCCTCCGTCTGCCTGAAATAGAGGATTTTGCGCCGGGTACGGAGGGAGAAAGTCCGCTGGCTAGGATTGAATCCTTTGTACACTGCAAATGTCCCAAATGCGGCGGTGATGCCCGCCGGGAGACAGATACCATGCCCCAGTGGGCAGGTTCTTCCTGGTACTTTTTGCGGTATATCGATCCGCACAATAAAGAATGTCTGGCAGATCCGAAAAAACTTCAGTATTGGATGCCTGTAGATTGGTACAACGGCGGTATGGAGCATGTGACGCGTCATATGATTTACTCTCGTTTTTGGCACCGTTTTCTGTACGATATTGGTGTGGTTCCCACGAAAGAGCCTTATGCTAAGCGTACTGCACAGGGGCTGATCCTGGGGCCGGACGGCGATAAAATGAGTAAATCTAAGGGCAATGTGGTGGACCCCAACGATGTAGTGGACGAATACGGTGCAGATGTGCTGCGGCTGTATGTGCTCTTTATGGGGGATTATGAAAAAGCCGCTCCTTGGTCGGAAAAAAGTGTCAAGGGCTGTAAGCGGTTCTTGGAAAGAACCGCAGGGCTGATGGACTTGGTGCAAGGGACCGGAGTGACGTCGGCGCTGGAAGCTTCCTTTCATAAGACGGTGAAAAAAGTCACCAGTGATATTGAAGAGATGAAATTCAATACGGCCATTGCCGCTATGATGTCTTTGATCAATGAAATTTACGACGTAGGTACGCTGACAGTAGATGAAATGAAAACCTTTGCCAGCCTTTTGTGTCCCTTTGCTCCGCATATCAGTGAGGAAATCTGGGAACAGTGCGGTGGAGACGGGCTTTTGTCTCTCGGCAGCTGGCCTACTTACGACGAAGCGAAAACGGTAGAGGATACCATTGAAATTGCAGTCCAGATTTGCGGTAAGCTGCGGTCTACCATTCAAATCCCCAGGGACGCAGATCAGGCAACTGCTCTTGCCGCAGCCCGGGCAGATGGAAAGGTACAAGCGGCGTTGGAAGGAAAAACCATAGTAAAAGAAATTTATGTGCCCGGCAGAATTGTCAATATTGTTGCAAAGTAAGTTTCTTTTGAAAATATCAAAATTAATACTTGACACAGTGAAGATTCTGCGCTAAAATATATTGGAAGTGTTATGACTTCAACGGCACAAGCGAAGGGAGGGAAACAGAATGGCAGAAATTCGAGTAAAAGAGAATGAGACTCTTGACAGTGCGCTCCGTCGCTTTAAGCGTCAGTGCCAGAGATCCGGTATCCAGGCCGAACTTCGCAAGAGAGAATGTTACGAAAAGCCCAGCGTAAAGAGAAAGAAAAAGTCTGAGGCTGCAAGAAAGCGTAAATATAAGTAAAAGGATAAGGCTGAGCGGTGTAAACGGTCAGCCTTTTCATTTTTATATAGGTTTAGATATTCGCGAAAGGATGCATTATGAAAATTGCAGTATTGGATGCTATAACTCTAGGAGATGATATTGACCTCTCTTGTCTGAAGGCCCTTGGAGAAGTGATCACCTATCCTTCCACAGCGCCCCAGGAAACGGCCGGGCGGCTTCGGGGCGTAGACTGCGTTATCGTAAATAAGGTACGTATTGAGGAAAGCGTGCTGGCACAGGCAGATCGGCTGAAGCTGGTCTGTGTGGCCGCTACGGGATATGACAATATTTATCTGGACGACATGAGGGCCCATGGAATTGCCGTGTGTAACGTAGTGGGATATTCCACACACAGTGTGGCACAGCTCACCTTATCTATGGTGCTGTCCCTGGCGATGCACTTGCCGGAATATAACCGCTTTGTGGAAAGCGGGGCTTATACAAATAGCGGCGTGGCGAACTGCCTGGTGCCTGTATATCATGAGCTGGCGGGAAAGACGTGGGGGATTGTTGGCTGCGGCAACATCGGCGGGCAGGTGGCCAGTGTTGCCCGGGCCATGGGTTGCCAGGTGATTGTATGTAAACGCACGCCTGATCCCCGGTACACCTGTGTGGATATTGATACATTGTGCAGGCAGGCAGATGTGATCACCATACATACTCCCCTGAGCCCTGAGACGGAAAATCTCATTTCGAAGGAGCGTATTGCTGCAATGAAACCAGGTGCCATTGTGGTCAATGTGGCGCGCGGAGCTGTGTGCGATG
>JAGZAC010000233.1 GCA_018370615.1 Clostridiales bacterium | reverse complement strand
TAAGCAAAGGACACATGCTCGAAGCCAATGTCAAAGGAATCCAAAGGGATGTCCCTACCGTTTTCATCAATTTTTTTTGCCTGTTTGATACGCTCTACCCGGTCAAGGGCAGCGTCCATTGTCCGAATCATTGTCGTCATCTGGCCCATAACCTCAATCGGATTGAAGATGGTAAAGGAAGCGATCAGAATAACGGCGAGATTAGCGAAAGACAGGTCGCCGCCAACAGCGAGGATTCCCGCGCACAGCATAATCATGCAGGCCGAAATACGGAACACCATCGAATAGGTCATATTGAGCGGGGTAAATACACGCTCCACCCCATAAGAGGCAGCCGCATTGCTCTCATAGGCATCCTCAATATCGCTCAGATTTTTGTCGCACATATTGAAGGATTTTACAACGGAAATACCTTGCACGTATTCCAATGTGGCCGCAACTGCTTCGGATTGGATTTTCTGCCGCTTTGCAGAGAGCGCCTTTCCTTTTTTCTGCATGTGGCTGTAGATTGGGAAGGAAAGAAGGATGCCTGCCACGAAAATCAAACCGATACGCCAGTCAAAGGCTAAAATACAACCCGCCATGACAATCATACTCAAAACGCCGGTTGTAACCTTATCAAGAATGTGCATAGAGTAGTTCTCGAGAAAGTTCAAATCCGTTGTAACAGTCGCCGTAATGTCTCCGACACTGTTATCATGGAAAAAGCCCATCGGCACATTCCGCAGCCGGTCGCCCAATGCAATCCGTTCTCTGGCTACAAACTCAAAGCCTGCCGTACTTTGCAGCCGGTAAACCAGATATTTGAAAATCATGCGCAGGATTAAACCTCCTGCAATCAAGCCGATAACAATACCCCATGTTTGTCCTGTAATCGGTTGACCGTTCTGCAATTCTATCAGGACAAGAAAGACGGCGGCGATTGGCAGCAGGCCGAACATGGATTCCAGAAAGCCACAGATAAAGCTGCCCCAAATCCGTTTCGATAAGTTTCCGCTTAAACGCAGTACGCGCCGGATGATTTTCAGCATAATTCACTCACCTCCTGATTCATACTCCAGTCCATTGCGCTGATATGAGCTTTCCACATATCCAGATAGGTTTCGGAATGGGTTAGAAGCTGCTCATGGGTTCCCTGTGCGGTAATCTGTCCGTTTTCCAACACTAAAATCTGGTCGGCATACATAATGGTAGAGAGCCGGTGCGCAATGACAATCAGAGTTTTCCCCTTTGTCAGCTTATCAATGGAACGCTGCAATTTATCTTCATTCTCCGGGTCTGTGAAGGCGGTGGCTTCATCTAAAATCACGATAGGCGCATTTTTGAGGATTGCCCGCGCTATGGCAAGGCGCTGGCGCTCGCCACCGGAAAGCCTTGCCCCAGCGTCACCGGCATTGGTATCGTACCCTTGGGGGAAACGTGAAATAAATTCATCGCACCCGGCCTGTGCTGCCGCCCATTCCACTTCCTTATCAGTAGCCTCCGGTTTACCAATGCGGATATTATCGCGCAGACTCATATTGAACAGAAAGTTGTCCTGCGATACATAGCTGATCTTCTCTGTTAAGTCGGTAAGGGACATCTCCCGAATATCAATCCCGCCTACTAAAACTGCGCCTGCATCGACATCCCAAAACCGGGCGATCAGTTTGGCTAAGGTTGATTTACCCGAACCGGAAGGCCCCACAAAGGCAGTTACGCTTCCGGCCTTTGCTGTGAAAGAAATACCGTGAATGATCTCGCTGTCGCCATAGCCGAAATGAACATCCTTCATCTGCATGTCGGCTTTGTCTGTATGCTTCGGCTGTGCCGGTTCCGTCAATTCTTCCATATCAAGAAGCGCCTGAATACGGGGCTGCACTTCGGAGATAACGGCAAAACTTTCCCAAAACTCGGTAAAGTTTTGCAGGGAACCAACGATTGCCATAGAGAGAAGAATACAAACAATCAGTTCGGCAAGACTAACTGCACCGCCTGAAATAAGAGCCATTCCGACAGGCAAAACAAAGGCAATCGAGGATGGTAGAATCGCTTGGCTGATGCTCATAAACGGCCAACAGTGTTTATACCACTTTGTCGTGATGTCCCGCACCTTTAGAACCGCCGACTGGAACCGCCCCATTGAGGAAGCAGTCTGATTAAATGCTTTGATGACCTCCATACCATTGACATATTCCACAATGGTTGCGTTCATATTGGCATTGGACATCATGTATTCCTTCATCACTTCGCCACGGCCAAACATCATGCCATAATAGATCAGGTTTCCCAAAATAGCTGAAACCAAAGCGGCCAACGCCATGCGCCAGTCAATCACCAACAAATACAGAATGACAAAGATCGGAACAAGTATGCTGGCGGTCATCTCAGGGATAGCATGAGCCAGCGGTCCTTCCAGCCTTTCCGCATCATCGATAACAAGCTGCTTAAACTCGCCGGAAGATTTGCCCTGAATCGTTCCCATAGATACCTTGGACATTTTCTTCATGATTGTGGTACGAATATTTTTGATGATTTCGTAAGCTACCTTATGGGAGCAAAGCGTCGATTTCGCGTAAAGGGTATGCTTCAAAAGATACCCGCACAGAGCGATGACCGGCAAGAGGATTGCCCAAGTCGTTGTCAGACTGCTTGCCAATGCCTTTTGCAGCAAGATTGCAACCGCGATATATGGAACAATACCAAAAGCAGAGGACAAAACAGATAGGACAACGGCAAATGATAGCTGCGGTTTCTTTTCGTCGGCAAATTTGAGGATTCCTTTATAGGGGGACTCTCTCTTGCCATTTTCTTTTCGCATATACATTTACCCGCCTTTCCGTGTTATTTTCCAAACACAGTTTAGTGTAGCAAAACCGCCTGCGCTTTTGTGACCGAATCCGGCGGTTTTATACCCCAATCCGGCAAATCTGTTTTTGAAGCGACTTGATTTTCGCAAGCAGATGTGATATTATGTGGTTAGTTATTGCTAACTATTATTTTTGTGAAAGGAGTTTGGCAGTATGCTTTTACAATGGTCCGCCCCCGAATATATGCCTCACTCTTTTCAGGTTTCCGGCCTTTCGGGTACCGTAGGGCATAAGCAAACCGGCAACTGCTTTGATCTCACAAAACAGGTTGCCGATGGTTTTGTGGGGATGCAGGAGTTATCCAAAGGGCTGTTTTTGGTGCAGTCTGAAATGGACTTTAAGCAGGAAACGGAATTGTGTGAAGAATATTCAAAGCGGAGCCTCTTTCAGCTTTCCTTCTGTATGAATGGGATCTGCGAATGGGATTATCAGGAAAAGCGCGGCGAGCATTATCAGCTTTCCCCAACACAGTGCAGCTTGCAATGCGGCACATTTTCCAAATGTGTAAGCCATTTCAGTTCCGAGCAGCCTTACCGTACATTGAGTATTTCATTAGAGCAGGAGCGTTTTCCCTCACTGTCAGAAGATTTGGAAGCAGCGCATTTAATTCGGCGGGATGATAAGATTTGTACCCATGTATTTTCCACCACACCGGAGATACGCCTTGTTTTACAGCAGTTGTTGGACTGCCCGCCCGAGCGGAAGCTGCGCAAGTTGTATCTGGAAGGAAAGGTTTTAGAACTGCTGTCTTTGTTTTGTGATGAAGCGATTGGCAAGCAGAAAAATACCAAAGATATTTCCAGAGAAGATTTCCGATGCTTGATGAAAGCGAGTGAAATTATCGACAATCATTTCCTCCATCATTTGACAATCGCACAGATTGCCGAACAATGTTTTTTGAGCGAAACCAAATTGAAACAGG
>JAGZAC010000232.1 GCA_018370615.1 Clostridiales bacterium | reverse complement strand
GAAATGCGCACGTGCACCTCCTTAGCACCTGCCTCCCGCAGAAGCCCAACAATTCTGGCGCAGGTAGTTCCCCGAACGATGGAGTCGTCAATCATCACCACACGCTTGCCTTTTACTGTTTCAGAGATGGGATTCAGCTTGATTTTCACCTTGTCTTCCCGAATTTCCTGCCCAGGGGAAATAAAGGTACGGCCGATATATTTGTTCTTGATAAAGCCGATACCATAAGGGATGCCGGACTGTCGGGAATAACCCAGCGCCGCATCCAAACCGGAATCGGGAACGCCGATAACAATGTCTACCACAGAATCAGGGCGGGAAAAATAAATATATTCAAATACACAAAGGCTTCGGGGCGCTGTGCCGCAGTGTTCTCGGATCGTACGCACACCGTTTTTATCAAAGACAACGATTTCCCCGGGTTCAATATCCCGAATGAAGGTAGCACTCACGGAATCCAGCGCGCAAGACTCGCTGGCAACAATATAGCTGCCGTCGTCCCGCTGTCCGTAACACAGGGGCCGGAATCCATGGGGGTCTCTGGCTGCAATCAATTTGGAAGGGGACATAATCACCAGAGAATACGCCCCCTGGATTTTATACATGGTCCGATTGACCGCTTCCTCAATGGAGGAGCATGCCAGACGCTCCTTTGTAAGAATATAGGAAATCACTTCCGTATCGCTGGTGGTATGGAAAATAGACCCTTCTAGTTCCAATGCATAGCGCAGTTCATAGGAGTTGACAAGATTGCCGTTGTGGGCTAGAGCCATCCGTCCTTTCACATGATCCACGACAATCGGTTGGGCGTTGAGCCGCCCATCGGTTCCGGTGGTGCCGTAACGCACATGCCCCACAGCAATGCTTCCTTTTCCAAGTCCCTTTAGAATTTCCGGCGTAAATACATCATTTACCAGCCCTACATCCTTGTAGGAATTGAAAATCCCATCATCGTTTACCACAATGCCACAGGACTCCTGCCCTCTGTGCTGAAGTGCAAACAGTCCGTAATATACAGAATGGGCTAAATCCCCAGGCTGGGGTGCATAAATACCGAACACACCGCATTCTTCATGTAGATTGCTCATGCAAGCTGATCCCTTTCTCCGCCGGATGAGCCGGCGACTTGATTTTTGCGTTTTTCACTCACCCAGAAGTCTTTTGCAGATTTCCTGGTATGCGTCCTCCACATTGCCCAAATCTCTGCGGAAACGGTCCTTGTCCAGTTTTTCTCTGGTTTTCATATCCCAGAAGCGGCAGGTATCCGGGGAAATCTCATCTGCAAGTACAATTTTGCCGTCTGCCGTTTTGCCAAACTCCAGCTTGAAATCCACTAGAAGAATACCAATGGCTGCGAAATATTTCTTCAAATATTCGTTTACCCGGAAGGCAAGGTCCTTAATGGTCTCCACCTCTTCCTTCGTCGCCCATCCGCAAGCATACACGTGGTATTCGTTCACCATAGGGTCGCCTAGTTCGTCGTCCTTGAGGCAAAATTCCAGCGTAGAGCATTTCAAGTCCGTCCCTTCCGGTACGCCGAACCGCTTGGAAAAGGAACCGGCCGCAATGTTGCGCACAATCACCTCCAGGGGAATAATGGACACCCGGCGCACCAGCGTATCCCGCTCACTGAGTTCTTCTACAAAGTGGGTAGGAATACCCTCTTCTTCCAATTTTCCCATCAGGTAATTGGTCACCCGGTTGTTGATAACGCCCTTTCCGGCAATCGTTCCCTTTTTCAGACCGTTAAAAGCTGTTGCATCGTCCTTGTAGGACACGATACACAGATTTGGATCGTCCGTGGCAAAAACCTTTTTTGCTTTGCCTTCATACATTTGCTCTCTTTTTTCCATTTTCAAAATCCCCTTATGTAAAAATCAGTTGTGATATTTTGCATTTATTTCCGCATCCTTTTGCAACACCGCCTGGGTGTTCTTCTCCCGAAGCTCTCCCAGCTTGTCCGCAATGGCATCGTCATGCACAGCAAGAATCTGCGCTGCCAGAAGGGCCGCGTTGGCCGCGCCGTCAATGGCAACAGTAGCCACCGGCAGCCCCGACGGCATCTGCACCGTGGACAGCAGTGCGTCCAATCCGTCCAAGGTGGAACTTTTCACTGGTATACCGATCACAGGCAGCGTGGTGTTAGCCGCAATAGCGCCCGCCAAGTGTGCAGCCTTTCCGGCAGCAGCAATGATAGCCCCGAAGCCGTTTTCTCTGGCGCTCTTTGTAAAAGCAGCACATGCCTCAGGCGTTCTGTGGGCACTGAACACATGTACCTCTGCAGGAATATCCAATTCCTTTAATGTGTCAATGGCTTTACTCACAACAGGCAGATCGCTGTCACTTCCCATGATTACAGCAACTTTTTTCATAAAACCCTCCAACTAAATTCCATTGAAAAAACAAAAAAGGCAGTCTTACTCCTCGGAATAAGACATGCCCAGACGGACGGCCGGATTCGCCTTCGTTCCATTGCGGTTCCCCGCCAGGCACTGCCGGCGGCAGTCCTTTTCCGTCAGTTGCGAAAGCGTTTTTTCTACTATTTTATTGTAACACAGGGACAAATACATGTCAATCAAATCTCCTCGGGCATTTTTCCCAACTTCTCTACATGGAATGTGCTTTTTCTGCACGCCAGCCTCTATTCATACGCCGCGCAGCAAAGCCGTCGGCACATAAGGCAAGACGCTCTGACGCAACTGTTCCATTTCCTCCTTGGAATAGGGAGCGGCCCCAGTACCCAGAAGATCTCCGGAATCTACAAAGCCCTGGATAAAATACTGCCTTGCGCCGGCAATCCAACGTGCAATTCCCAAAAAGTCTTCCGGATCCACAATCCCCTTTGCTGCCGTGGTGCGAAATTCATATGTAACCGGAGCAGAAAGCAAATATTCCACGCTTTTGCAGATACTGCCCATATCCACTTGGCACCCTGCGGCACGGGCATATCCCTCTTTGGAAGATTTAATATCCATCGCCACATAGTCCACAAGACCCGCTTCCACCAGTTCCCGCAGTCGATCATAAAAGCTTCCGTTGGTATCCAGCTTCACTTGAAATCCCATTTCCTTAATCCGCCGCAAAAACGCCGGCAAATCCGGCTGCAGCAGCGGTTCCCCACCTGTGACGGCGACGCCGTCCAAAATCCCTCTGCGAGAGCGGAGGAAAGAAAAAAAATCCTCCGACGCAATTTGTTCTCCATCGCCACGCACCAGAGCAGCATTGTGGCAAAACGGGCATCGAAAGTTGCAACCGCTGAAAAACACCGTGCAGGCAGTTCTGCCGGGAAAATCCAAAAGCGTCAGTTTTTGCAGTCCGTTAATCATCATTTTCCTCTCCTCACTTTCATAAAAAAGTCAGTGTGCGCAGCCCACGGAAAAGAGCTGCGCACAATTGACGCTCTATGGAAAATTATTCTACTGTATATACCGGAATCCCCTTGTTAGTGCCGTTGTCCCACAGCGTGTACTGGCAGACAGGCACATCAAATACCGTCATGCCTATATGAACACCGGAAGCTGCCGCAAAGCCGGAAGAACCTGCAGTACCGACCACGGCACCCTTTTCCACCACGTCGCCCACAGCGACGGAAACACTGTTCATATTACAGTACCAGCTTTTCAGTCCATAGCCGTGCTCAATCACTACAGTATACCCGCTGTAATCCAAATATCCGGCATACAAAACCTGGCCAGCATTGACCGCCTGAATGTCGGTCCCGGCCGTCAGCGCATAGTCGATGCCGGTATGCCGATAGGTGATATTCGTTCCAGATACAGTGATATTATGACCGAAGCCGCTGCGCAGCGCGCTCTCGTCTGCTCCGGGAAGAAAGCTGCCTTCCCAGTACCGAGTAGCGGAGCCCTGTGCCGCAATCGGCGCTAGTGCCTCTTCACACCGTTGAATCACTTCCTCCGTTCCGTAAGTGGTAACAATACTATTTTCCATGGTAACTGTTCGTTCCCGGAAAGGATTATCCCGCTGGGTCAGTGTAATGTTGATCTGCTGAGACGCGCCGCCATACACAAAATTCAGCGTATAATTGCCTGCGGAAAGATCCCAATTAAAG
>JAGZAC010000231.1 GCA_018370615.1 Clostridiales bacterium | reverse complement strand
GCAGATAAAGAGCTTGCAGCATGGATGGAAGAAAGAGGATATCAGTTCTCATCTGCAAACTCCATTAATATCGGACGTCTGGTTCCCCAGATCGTTTATTATGTTTATGCATATGCACAGCTTGTAAAAGAAGGACGTATCAAAGCAGGCGAGGAGATCAATGTTACTGTTCCGACCGGAAACTTCGGCAACATTTTGGCAGCCTATTATGCAAAAAATATGGGACTGCCGATCAAAAAGCTGATCTGTGCGTCCAATGACAATAAAGTATTATATGATTTCTTCCGTACAGGTGCTTATGACAGAAATCGTGATTTTATCCTTACAACGTCCCCGTCGATGGATATTCTGATTTCGAGCAATCTGGAACGGCTGATTTATCGGATTGCCGGAGAGGATGCTGCATGCAACGCATCCCTGATGGCGGCGCTTGCAGGTGATGGCAAATATGAAATCACTGCAGAGATGAAAGAAAAGCTCGGTGATTTTTACGGAAATTATGCGACGCAGGAGGAATGCGCGGCGCAGATCCGCAGCCTGTACGAAGATACCGACTATGTACTCGATCCGCATACCGCGGTTGCAGCAGCGGTTTACAACAAATATAAAGAAGAAACCGGCGACACGACAAAAACTGTGATCGCATCTACTGCAAGTCCGTATAAATTCACCAGAACCGTTTTGAGTGCTATGGATGAAAAATATGCAGATATGGATGATTTTGCCCTGACGGAAGAATTGGAAAAGATCAGTGGAGTGAAGATTCCGGATGCGATCACAAAAATCCGCAACGCACCGGTGCTCCATAACATCCAGTGCGAAAAAGATGGCATGAAACAGGCAGTGATGGAGTTTTTGGAAAAACAATAGAATGCGCGCTCTGCGAGCTTTCCAATGTCATAAATCACAAAGAGATGGATGATAGAAATGACGGAGAACCTGATGGTTCTCCGTTTTTTGTGTGCCCGGCAAAGGGGGCGGCAGCACTCCTTGCTGTCGCCCCTTGATTACACAATTGTAAAAACGTGCGGGCTGTCAACAGTGGGGAAAGCCCGTTTATCTTGATGGTTGAAACTGCATTGACGTTATGGAATCCACTGCGCGCAGTTATTTTCTTTCCGACAGCTCCACATAAGGCTGATCGGTGCAGAGCGTCTTATACGCAGGGCGGATGATCTTGCTGTTGGTGGCAAGCTCTTCCATGCGGTGCGCGCTCCAGCCGACCATACGGGCGATGGCGAAGATTGGGGTGTAGAGCTCCATCGGCAGTCCAAGCATCTTGTATACAAAGCCGGAATAGAAGTCGACGTTGACGCTGACGCCCTTGTACATCTGACGTTCTTTGGCGATGACGGATGGGGCGAGACGCTCTACACTGTTATAAAGCTCGAATTCATCATGCAGTCCCTTTTCTTCGGAAAGGCGTTCTACGAAGCCCTTGAAGATGACAGCACGCGGGTCAGATTTGGAGTAAACCGCATGGCCGACGCCGTAGATCAGACCGGCGTGGTCGAATGCGTCCTTGTTGAGCAGGCGTGCGAGGTAACGGCTGATTTCTTCATCGTCTTTCCAGTCGTGTACTTCTTCTTTCATTTCCTCGAACATCTTGACAACCTTGATATTTGCGCCGCCGTGGCGGGGACCCTTTAAGGAGCCAATTGCTGCTGCGATAACAGAATAGGTATCGGACAGGGAGGAGGTGACAACTCTGGTGGTAAAGGATGAGTTATTACCACCGCCATGCTCCATATGCAGGATCAGCGCGATATCGAGGATTTTTGCTTCCAAAGGGGTGTAACTGCTGTCAGGGCGCAGGATATGTAAAATATTTTCCGCCATGGAAAACCGCCCGGTTTATGTGACCAATTACCGCCATGGGGTCAACGAAACCGCCTCTGACCAGACCATCGCGGAAGGGCTGGTGGAGCTGGCGGAAAGCGGCGCTACCCTCTGCGACGTGATGGGGGACTTGTTTGACCCTCAGCCGGGGGAGCTGACGGTCAATCCAGAGGCTGTCCAAAAACAGAAGCAGCTGATCCGCCGGATTCATCAGGCCGGCGCAGAGGTGATCATGTCCTCCCATGTGCTGGTCTTCACCCCAGCGGAGCGGGTGCTGGAAATTGCCTTGGCCCAGCAGGAACGCGGCGCGGATATCGTAAAGATCGTCACCGGGGCGGAGACTATGGAGGAACAGCTGGAAAATCTGCGCATTACCAACCTGTTGAAAAAAGAGCTGAAGACGCCCTTCTTATTCCTCTCCGGCGGAGAGTGCCAGTTGCACAGGCGAATCGGCCCCATGCTGGGATGCTGCATGTATCTGTGCTCCCTGGACGACGAAGAAGAGCCCAAACCGGTACAGCCTATGCTACGAAAGATAATAGCCATACGGGATAATTGGAGGTAGCCAAGATGATTTCTTCTGGAAAAACCGCGCTGGTTACCGGCGCAGCCCTGGGTGTGGGCCGCGCGACAGCGCTGGAATTTGCTGCGCTTGGCCACAATGTGGCATTGGTGGATTTTGATGAGACAAACCTTCTGTCGGCAAAGAAAGAAATAGAGGACATGGGCTGCCGGACTGCCGCCTATGTCTGTGATGTATCCCAGGAGCAGCGGGTGCGCGAAATCTGCGCGGCCGTTACAGAGACATTCGGCAGGGTTGACATTCTGGTAAACAACGCCGGTTTGTACCGTTATTTTTGGGGCAGCTTTCTGAATACCGACAGCAATGTGTGGAAGCGCCTCATTGATGTGAACATCCTAGGAACCATGTATTTCACCCACAGTCTTCTTCCCGGCATGCTTCAGAAGCATTACGGACGGATTATCAACGTGGGCTCTGTTGCCGGGGAATACGGCCTTGCAAACGGGGTGCCCTATTCCATGACAAAGGGCGCCATCAGCGCCTTTACCATGGCGCTGGCAAAAGAGGTGACAGAGCAGGGCATTACCGTCAACTCCATTGTCCCGGGCATGATCCGCTCTCAGAAGGATGTGGACGGCGACTGCAAAGGACAGCAGATCAACGCCATCAACCGTTCCGGCACGCCGGAGGAATGCGCCCAGCTCATCGCTTTTCTGGCAAGCGACAACGCCGCCTATATCTCCGGACAAAACTATAAAATCGACGGCTGCAGAAGAAAGCTGTAGGTTAAAAAGCCGCCCGCTTTCGGATTTCCCTGGGAGTCAGGCCCGTGTATTTTTTCAAAATCTTCAGAAAATAAGATGCGGAACTGAAATTCAGCTGCCGGCTGATCTCCTCGCCGGAAAGATAACCGTCTGTTTGCTTTAACAGGGATAATACTTGTTTTTGCATAAAAAGCCTCCCTTTCGCAGTGGCATTTGCTTTATTATAAACCAATTTACCGCCGTTTGTCCATGCGCCGGTAAAAAGATACAAAATGTTTATTGAATAGGGACGGGGAGAAGTGCTATAATAAATTGTTACAAACTGGGAATCTTTAGAAGTGATGAAACAGCCTTTCGGAAAAATGGAGGTGCGGCGTATGGATGTCCAGGTAGGCGATATTTTGGAAATGAAAAAGCCCCATCCCTGCGGGAGCAGGAGATTTTTGGTTCTGCGCTCCGGCATGGATTTTAAGATTCGCTGTGAGTCCTGCGGGCGGGAAGTCATGGTCCCCCGCAGCAAGGCGGAAAAAAACATCAAAAAGATTATCCGGCAGGAGCAAGATGAAAAATAAAATCCGGATTTAACGGAGCTATTATCCTAGAGAAAGCGGTGGCGTTATGTTTGACCGTTTAGAGGTCTTTGAAAAAAAATATGAGGAA
>JAGZAC010000230.1 GCA_018370615.1 Clostridiales bacterium | reverse complement strand
GGCACGTTCCTGTGGCTTTTTTGGGAACGGCCGCCGTTTTATTTTTCTTTTTCCCTCGGGTGGAAGGGGAAAACCTGAATTTTGCCCTGTTCAGCATATTTACGGGAAGTCTTTTGTTCTGTGCGATTTTTGCGGCAAACGACTTTTCTACAACGCCGGTTACCAACGGGGGGCGCTTGCTTTTCGGGGTGGGCTGTGGGCTGATTACGGTATTTATCCGTTATTTTGGCGCATATCCCGAAGGGGCGGCGTATGCGGTGCTGATTATGAATTTGTTTGTGCCGCTGCTGGAACGGTGCACCGTTCCAGTGCGCTTTGGAATGCGCCGCGAAAAAAAGGGTAAGCATACCCTCTGAAAAAGCCTTGGAAAGGTTGGAAATTGTATGGAAGAAAAGGATCGCAGAAATATGCAGGATATGCCGCCGCGGCAACTGACAGAGGAGGATATTAACTCGCCGGAGTTTGATCCGGATGAATTTGCACCTGCTCCTGCGCCGAGTCGGCATGCAGCGGCACGTGTACCAGGAATGAAAAATACGCTTTTTCTGGTTATTTTGTGTGTGGCCTGCGCACTGGTTCTTGCCGTTACCAACGTGCTTACGGCCTTTGCAGCGGAAAAGGGGGAAAGAGATATCCGCAGAAACGCAGTTCTGGAACTTTTTCCCAGGTGTGACCGTGCAGAGCTGTATGACACGATAGATGATTGTTCTGTATATGTTGTATATTACAGCGGACGACTTGCTGGATATGCCGTATTTGTCACGGAAGACGGTTACATTGGGCCTATTGAAATACTGGTGGCCATGGATACTGACAATAAGGTGTCCCAGGTGCAAATCATTTCCCACAGGGAATCGGAGGGACTTGGCAGCAAAATCACTCAGAATACATTTCTCTCCCAGTTTATCGGTATGCCGGATGAAGACATGAATGTAGATTTAATATCCGGCGCCACTTTTTCCAGTCGTGCAGTGCGCAATGGAGTAGACCGGGTGCTGGATCTGGAGCTGGATATCCTTGTTATTGCAGAAGATTTGGGTGTGGAAACAATTTCAGCGGCGGAAATGGAAGAGGAGCTGCAGAAGGAAGAAGAGGCGGACGCGGAAACAACAGCAGATGAGACTACAGGCGGTGTTGTCACTACCGAGCCGGGGGATGACACTGTGTTTGGTGATGACAATGTGGGCGGTCCCAATTCCAACACCGGCGGCGGAGATGTTTCTGCCAGCGGAGAAGATGGCACTACTGTTTATGAGACAGAGACGGAGGAACCGGAAGAAACGACTGAGGAAACCACTGCAGAGACGGAGGCTCCACCGGATACAGTTCCCGTCACTACGGCACCTCCTCAGACAGAGCCTCCAGCAACGGAAACAACTGCACCTCCACAGACAGAACCGCCGCAGGAAAGTACAACACCTGAAGAGACGACAGGTCCTGCAGAAGAAACAACGGGCTCTGGAACGGAAACCACTGGCGGCGGAGGTTGGCCTGGGTGGAACTGAAGGAGTCAAACAAAAATCCGTAATGCTTTTTGGAGCGATATATGTTACTGAAAACGAAATTAAAAAGCAGTAATCCCTTATCTATGTTTCAGCTGCTTGCACTGTGTCCGGCTTTGGCAGTGACTACGACACTGTCTCGTTCTTTGTCGATTTTTGGTGCGCTGCTGGTATCTCTTGTTTTGTCGGAGCTGCTGGTGTCCCTTTTGCGTAAGATGATTCCTGTGAAGCTGCGTGTACCTGTATACCTGCTGATTTCCGCATTTTCCGCTACAATGGTGTACTTGATCATGCGCGCCATCTTTCCGGCTGCCGTGGCGGCGTTGGGCATTTATCTGCCGGTGCTTGCCGTCAGCTGTGTTACGATTATGCGCTTGGAAACCTTTTCTGCTGTAAATGGGCCGGGATCTGCTGTTTTGGATGCACTGATTACCGGTGTGCAGTTTGGTGTGATTATGCTGGGCTGTGGCCTGATCCGGGAATTGTTTGGCACAGGCCGTCTGTTTGCAGGTCCTACAGGCGGCGGTCTCCAAATATTTCCTGCCGCCCCATTTTCCTTTCTGGCACATCCTGCTGGAGCACTGCTTTTGATCGCAGCGGCAGCTGCTATCATTCAATTTGTGCAGACACGCAATGCGAAAAAAGCTGCGGCAGATGCAGAAACAGTGTAGGAGGATCATATGGAATATGTTCTTATACTGATTGCTGCGATTCTTGCAGACAATTTTGTGTTTACAAAATTTTTGGGAATCGAACAATCCTTTGTTTCATCTGATAAACCCACTTCTGCCCTTGCAGGAGGAGGGCTGGTAACGGTGGTATCCCTTGTGTCGGGGGAACTTACCTATTTATTGTATGCTTTTGTTTTCTCTCCATTGGGAATCTCCTTTCTGACGCTCCCCGTGGGTGTTTTGCTGATTGCTGCCGCAGTGGCAGGTTTGGAAGTTGCCGCTTCCAAGAAGGCAAAATTGGAGGAAGTGCTGCGCAGTCAGTTTCCTATGATTACTACCAACGGGCTTATTTTGGGAGCTGTTTTTCTGGCAATAGAGCAAGAGATGGAAGTTGGTGCTTCGCTTTTGCTTTTCCTCGGTGCGGGAATCGGATATATACTGGCCGTTCTTGTATTTGCAAGTATTCGGGAACACCTTGGCCGCTGTGCGCCACCCGCTGCTTTCTCTGGAGTTCCTATTATGATTGTGGCAGCTGCGTTGGCAGTGATGGCATTTTCCGGTTTTGCCGGGCTGCGTTTTTGAGGCACTGTCAAGATAAGCAGAGAAGGGAATAGGAATATGATGATTGGAATTGTTGCTGCAGTTGGTATATGCGCTGCAGTGGGGCTTATTACTGCGATTCTTCTGGGAAAGGCGGAGGAGGACGATACCGTACGCAGAGAAGTGCTCAGAGAAAAAATCTTGGACTGCCTTCCTGGGGAAAATTGCGGTGCCTGCGGCTATTCGAATTGTCCGGAGGCAGCGATGGCCGTAGCAGAGGGAAAAGCCGCTGCAGATGTCTGCCTTGCAGGCGGAAGCGGTACGGCGCAGGCAGTGGGCGTAATATTGGGTGTGGATCCGACACATGCGGCACGCATGCGTGCGCAAGTGATGTGCTCAGGAGGCGGCGTATCCAGCAGAAAAAAGTATATATATGAAAGCGGAGCCCAAGACTGTGCGGCCGCTGTGCGGCTTGGCGGCGGGGACAAAAGCTGCAGATTTGCTTGTATAGGGCTTGGGAGCTGTGTAAAAAGCTGCCCCTTTGACGCTATTGAAATCATCGGAGATGTAGCTGTGGTGCAGTACCAAAAATGTACCGGATGCGGAATTTGCGTGGCGAGTTGTCCAAAGCATATTATCAGCCTGATCCCATATGATTGTTATCACTGGGTTGGATGCTCCTCTCATGAAGATGCACGCCGCAGTCAATATAACTGTGGTGCTGGCTGTACTGGCTGCGGTGCCTGCGAAAAGGTTTGTCCGCAGGGAGCAATTCGAGTACGGGGGAGATTGGCCTCTATCGATTACAGTCTTTGTGCCGGCTGCGGGAAATGCTATGAGGTATGTCCCACCGGCGTAATTTGGAAATCCGATATTGAAGGAGCGGACGGACTGATTTTGCAGCGCGGCGAAATACATAATTATGCAGTAAGATAAACAAGACAATCCCCCAGTCTGCTAACGCAGACATGGCCCCCGGAGGTGCAAAGCACCTCCGGGGGCCATATGAAAAGCCTCCCCTGTGCAAGGGGAGGTGACACGGCGCAGCCGTGGCGGAGGGGTTGTCAGAAACAATCCCCCTGTTAACTTCGTTGACAT
>JAGZAC010000229.1 GCA_018370615.1 Clostridiales bacterium | reverse complement strand
GAGGTGCGATAACATGAATACCAACGATCTGAATACGGCCCTTTATGAGAAGATGGCCGCTGAACAGGACAAATACCGGGACTGGCTGAAAAGCCAGCCTCCGGCAGAGGTCCTGAACCATGCCTATGAGTACACTGTTCGGGAGGACATCGTGATGGCGATGGAGCAGCTGGAGCTGACCGACGCCCAGGCCCAGGCCCTCTTGGATTCGCCCACACCGCTGGCCGATGTGTACCGTCACTTTGAGAAGCTGGAGACCGGCTACATGGATGTGATCCGGGACAGCATTGAGAACCGGGCCGATGATGCGTGCAAGGCCCAGGCGGAGCTGCGGAAAGTCGCCATTTACCCTCACTCTGCTGTGTATGCGAAAGAGCATGGGGAGCTGGAACAGTACCGGGCTTCCAATAACGCCAATCTCCAATGCAAGGAGGCCATTGAAGCAGCGGTGCGGGAACACTTCGACGGGATGTATCTCAGTCACGATGCCGCCAAGGGTGTGATCGAGACCTACGGCATGGACCGGGTCATGCTGGTTCTTGCCAACACCGTCCAGCTCCAGGACTGGGATGGACGCTACTCGCCCCGCAACAAGGAATGGGCAAAGACCATCCCCAACTACAACTCCGATACCGTCCGGTGCGGCTATGCCCTGAACAGCCACCCCGCTGTCTTGAACGGGTTTATTGATCTGGTGCGTGAGGAACATCTGCGCCGCCAACCTTTGACAGCAGAGGACATCCAGACAGAGGCGGAACGGATTCTGCGGGAGCTACGCGCACCGGATGTGCCGAACAGCCCCCACGGGACCCATTACATGGCCCGCATTTCCCCGGGGTTTCTGAACCGTGCAGGGAGCAAAGACCATGACCGGCTGATGAATCTTCTGCCGTTTCGCAGTCTGGCTTTTACCGGCATGAAGGGACTGCCTGGGACCTATGCCACCATTCTGGCCAACGAGGACCGCTCCAAGGAGCTGCGCCAGCCCCGGTCCTCTGTTCGGGAGCATTTGAAGCAGGAGCCGAAACAGGCAGCCCCGAAAGCTCCGGCCCATAAAAAGAGGGAGCCGGAGCGATGAGTACCCCCAAACGCAGGCGGGATGTCCAGCTCAATTTCCGAGTCTCCCAAGAGGAGCTGGCGCTGATCGAACAGAAAATGTCTCAGCTTGGGACAAAGAATCGGGAAGCCTATCTGCGGAAAATGGCGCTGGACGGCTACGCGATAAGACTGGATTTACCAGAGCTGAAGGAGCTGGTGTCCCTATTGCGCCGGAGCAGCAATAACCTGAATCAGCTTACTCGACGGGTGCATGAGACTGGGCGAGTTTACGATGCTGATCTGGAGGATATAGCTCAGCGACAGGAACAGTTGTGGGAGGGCGTGAAAGAAATCCTGACCCAGCTTTCCAGACTTTCGTAACAGGGATATATGCCCCATCTGCGGAGGGAGGAACGGCGTTCTTTTCGCCGCTCCTTCCTCCGTTTTCCTTTTTGCTCATATCCTTGCGAGTTCGGTTGGTTTCAATCATAATGAGGATAGAAAGCAGCTTAAAGGAGGAGACGATATGAAGATAGTGATTGGCTTGCTCAAACTGATTTTGAAGATCGTTGCCGCACCAGTAGTGGTGGTGCTCACGGTTGCCATTTGGATGTGTGTAGGAATTGTTTATGTTTCTGGGTTAGTGTTGGGTCTTATCAGCATGGTCATCACTGTGTTGGGGGTGGCTGTCCTGATAACATACTCCCCTCAAAACGGCATTATCTTGTTGGTCATCGCATTCTTGCTCAGCCCCTTTGGACTGCCGCAGCTGGCCTTTTGGCTTCTGGGAAAAGTGCAGGACTTGAAGTTTGTCATACAGGATTTGGTTTATGGATAAGGCCACACAATGCTGACAAAAGAAAACAGCCAGCCGGTTAAATCGGCTGGCTGTTTCACTGTTCAGTGTGCTCCAAGACTGCTTTAATCATCGTAAGTGCAAGTTCCTGCTTTCGCGGGGACGCATCTTCCCAGAGCTTTTCTATTTCTTGGATTTTGCTGATTTCATTTTCTCCCAGTTCGTCTTGCAACAAATAGTTAGGAGAAATATGAAGCGCCTTGCAGATGTCGATGAATACTGGCAAGCTGGGCACTTTGGACCCGCCCTCAATTTGGCGGAGATATGTGGCGTTGATGTTGCACAATTCCGAAAGTTTTTCCGCTGTTAAACAGCGGTCTCGCCTAACCTCATTGATGCGTTTTCCCAAGCGGTTTTGTTCCATAATTCACACCCATCTATTAGCTGTCAGTTATCATTTTATACACTTTAAGACTATATTATGATTGCCGTTTTTGATAGATTCTGATAGACTATATATTATTAGCTGTCAGCTTTTCGGGGGAAAATGGGATGAAAAGAATATGGTCAAGGATCAAGGAACAATGGAATGAGTTTTGGGATGATGATGAGTTTGACGATTGTAAATACCATTTGAGCAGTTACGATAAACGCTCTTTACTCTACTGGGGTTTTGTAATCAGCGGGTTCACATTAGGCATTTGTCTGCTCATAAGCGGACTTTCAAACAAGTATTACGATAGAAAAAACAACGAAGATTTACAAAAAGTCTTTGACACAATTTGTACCTACCTGGCGACAGCAACGGATGATGAGTATGAGGAAATAGCACAGTCTATCCGTCACGATCTGGTCTACAGCCAGTACAGTGAGAACATTGAAAACCTCATTCAGTTTATTCCCAATACAGCGGATGAATGTAGGCTGGAAGATGTGAAATATCCAGAAAGAGTCAACTTCGTTTTTCTCAATACTGGAGAGCTTTATGGGCTGGATATATATGGCCAAGGAGAGACACCTGAAAGCTCTGAAAATAGCGGTAGTACGATGCTGACCTTTGGATATGATGAAATAAGTGAAGAAAACCTCATCATTTGCAAACAACCAGGGGATGGTACAGCAGAAGTCACTTTTTCCCGACAAAGAGGGATTGTTAGTGTTCAGAAAATGAAATCTGTATTTTGCGATGACTGCATCAAAAAGATACTTCAAATATCTGATGATGTTCTGGTAAATGAAGCTGTCATTTATGATGCGGCAGACAATCAGATTTATCCCATTTCTGAAGGCACCATACACATCGGAGATTATGAGCTTCAAACCACCTTTGATTCAGGAGATTACAAAATCAAAATTGAATATAAAACACCTGACCTGGATGACTGATAAAGCATTTTGAAAATGGTCCAGAAGTTAGGATGTGGCAAGCGGTGGGGATGGCATAATCTCAACTTCATCGAGAGGAGGTTGCTGTTGTGGCAACAACACGAATTATGCCGCTGCACATCGGCAAGGGCCGCACAGAAAGCACTGCAATCAGTGATATTATCGACTATGTGGCTAATCCCCAAAAGACCGACAACGGCAGGCTCGTTACCGGATATGAGTGTGATAGCCGGATCGCAGACACAGAATTTGTTATGGCCAAGCGTCAGTATATTGCCACCACCGGAAGGGTGCGTGGAAAAGACGATGTGATTGCTTACCATGTCCGTCAGTCCTTCCGTCCTGGCGAAATCACGCCGGAAGAAGCCAACCGGCTGGGCGTGGAATTTGCCAAACGGTTTACCAAAGGCAATCACGCCTTTATTGTTTGCACTCACATTGACAAAGCCCATGTGCATAATCACATTATTTGGAGTTCTGTCAATCTGGACTGTGACCGAAAATTCCGAAACTTCTGGGGCAGCACAAAGGCTGTTCGGCGTTTGAGCGACACCATCTGCATCGAAAATGGATTGTCCATTATCGAGAATCCCAATCCCCATGGCAAAAGCTACAATAAA
>JAGZAC010000228.1 GCA_018370615.1 Clostridiales bacterium | reverse complement strand
GCCGTAAATAACGGTGTCCAGAACCAGCGCCTCATCCAGAATCATGCTAATACTGCGGGAAAGCCCCAGTACCAGAGCTGCGGCCAGCATCCCCTTGGCTCCTCGCACAAAGACCCGGACTGTCTCATTGGGATTGAACTTACCAACAATCGCAAGAATCACGCTCATGCACAGATAGATCTGCATATGAACTCGATTGCCCCAGTTCAGGCGAAGGCTGCCATAGATGATCAGGCACAAGCCTAAAATAAAAATCACCAGAATAGCGATCTGTTGAGCCGAAAGATCGGTGTCATAGTGCTTTTCTACTTCTTGATTCTTCTGCACCTGCTCAAGATCGTAAACATAGCTCTTTGAGGGATCCAACCGAACTTTTTTAGCATACCGAGCAATAAAGAGGGCTGTAACAATCCACAAAACAAGCATGCAGATTATCCGGTAAGACAGGCCGGAATACAGCGGCAGTTCTGCAATTCCCTGGGCAACGCCTGTGGTAAAGGGAGTGATCGGTCCAGCAGCAGCACCCACAGCACCTCCTAGCAGCACCAGAGAGACGCCCACAAGCGCATCATAGCCCATGGCCCGGGCGATCATGACAAAAATGGGCGCAAATCCGATGAAAGACACTACACCGCCAGCAGGAGCTGCGATCACGGCAAACACCAGCGTAAAGACCAGTATAAACGCCATGTCCCGCACTTTCCATTTGGCCATTCTGGCTATGATCGCCTGAAGCACTCCGGTGTGCATTACGATTTCATAGCAGCCACCGATCGTCAGCAGGAAGAAAATCATTTCCGCTTGTGCAATCGTACCCTCTACAATAAAGTGTGGAATACGCAGGAGACTGATTTTTTCGCTTTCAATATAATGGAAAGAGTTTGGATCAACGATCTGCCGTCCGCTGGCATCTAAAATACGGTCGTATTGACCCGAAGGAATAAACCAAGTCACGATGACACACAGTATGATGACTCCAAGGACGATCAACATGCCGTCCGGAAAAGCAGGCTTTCGACGAATGGAATTTTTGGGTTGCATAGTGAATCTCCTTTCTTTTATCTCATCCGTTTACGGAACAGGAAATCGTGGAGAAACACCGTTCAGAACGGCGAAAAGATCTTCCACTACCGTAATCCCCATACGATAAAGCGCCTCCTCCGTATTGGCTCCTATATGCGGAGTGGGCAGAAAATTGGGTAAAGACATCAGCGGCATATCCACACCGGGAGGCTCGACGGCAAAAACATCACTTGCTGCCGCAGCCAGCTCATTACGGGACAGCGCTTCATAGAGCGCCACCTCATCTACAATCCCGCCACGTGCCGTATTGACCAGAATTGCAGTGGGGCGACAGACGCCCAGTTCCGCGGAGCCGATCATACCACGGGTGCTGTCATTGAGGGGCACGCTGATGTTGATCAAATCTCCCGCCCTCAGCGCTTCTTTCAAACAATCTGCTTTCTCAATGTCGAGCGTAGCCATTTTTTCCCGGGAAACATATGGGTCATATCCCACAAGGTGGCAGTGAAAACCGACTCCTAGAATCTGTGCAACCTGCTGTGCAATGTGTCCAAGGCCGATCAGGGCCACTGTCTTTCCGCTCAACTCAGTGCCCGTCAGCTCAGGGGGCGCGATCCTGGTGCACTCTCCGGAACGTATCAATTTTTGAGCGGAAACCAGCTTTCGGGCCAACGCAAGGAAAAGAGATACCGCCAGTTCAGCCACCGAGTTGACATTCGCCAAAGGAGTATAGACAACAGCAATCCCTCTCTCCTTCGCAGATGCAATGTCAATATTGTCGTACCCGATCCCGTGCTTTCCGATCACGCGCAGCTGCTTCGCTCGATTTAAAAAATCAGGTCCAATTTTTGTTGTCCGCACCAATGCCGCGCTGACAGCCGGGACATCCTCCCATTCGGAGACAACTTCAGCCCGTGACCGCAGCAGTTCCATTGCTGCCGGATGTATGGGTTCGTTGACAAAAATTTTCATTTGGATACCTCATAAATATTCACATTTCAATTCTGCCAGCTTCTCGTCCACCCAGGGGCGGATATATGTACTATGCTGCTTCATCTCACTGAGAGTGCGGGACTCGTTGGCCATGAGCTTTTCGACCTGCTCCAAAATCTCCTCCGCATCCTCCGGACGTATTACAACAATTCCGTCGCCGTCTCCTGCAAGAATATCACCAGGACGAATAACCTGTCCACCTACAACAACTGCTCCACCGATTTCACCTGGCCCGTTCTTGTAGGGGCCATTGGGCGTAACTCCCCTTGCATATATGGGGAAATTCATCGCCCGAATGGCGTCTGCGTCCCGGATACAGCCGTCCACCACAATGCCGGAAGCACCCCGTATTTTACAGTAACTTACCATCAGCTCCCCCAATATAGAGCGTTCTTCGCAGCCGAAAGCATCAATCACAAAAACGTCTCCTGGCTGAGCCATATCCATGGCCTTATGGAACATCAGATTGTCCCCCGCCGGGACTCTTACAGTAAATGCCTGCCCTAACAGCCGGCGCGGGCCATAGGGCCTGATGGCGGAGGAGAGCGCTGCTGTACGTCCCATGCAGTCGTCAAGATTCGCAACCGGGATATTGCGAAACCGTTCCACCAGACCGGGATCTGTACGTGCGGGATGCGTGTGGATTCTGCAACCAACGGATACCATGAAAATTCCCCCTTTTCTTCAAAGCAATTCACAATCGCTTTAAACAAGTATAAAGCAATTTACATGCCATATCCATATAAGAAAATCCAGCCGATTTCTACCGAAAAAAGGCAAAAATCGGCTGGAACAGTTGCATCATGCAATGGGGACTGTGCATTATGCAATCATCAAAGAGGAATTTCTGTATCAAAATCCCGTAGTTTCCGCCACAAAGTTGAGGGGTGAATACCCAGCAGCTGCGCAGCAGCTGTACGGCTGCCTCCCGTCTGATCCAATGCCTTTCGAATCAGATTGGATTCCGCTTCCTCCAGGGTAGGGAAATGGCCCTCCCTAGAAACAGGCAGCTCTTTTGTGGCCTCATTCTGCGCAAGGGCGCGGGCGTTCTCCCCCGTAATAAGCGGCGGATCAGACAAAATCATCAGGCGTTCAATAAAGTTGGACAGCTGACGAATATTCCCCGGCCATTCTAGGCTTTGGAGAACTTCCAGCGCCTCAGGAGCAAATCCCGTAACGTGTGTATTCAGGGCCTTGTTCTTGTTCTGTAAAAGGGACTGTGCCAGTAGCGGAATATCCTCTCTGCGCCAGGACAAAGGCGGAACCTTTAATTCCAGTACGCTCAGCCGGTAATAGAGGTCTGCCCGGAATGCCCCCTGCTGCACAAGAGTCCTCAGATCCCGATTGCTGGCAGCAAGGATCCGAATATCAACGGGTATCACTTTGTCATCACCGATCCGGACTACCTGACGTTCTTGGATCACCCGAAGCAGACGCGCCTGCATGTTGGGTGGGATCTCACTGATTTCATCCAAGAAAATAGTACCTCCATTTGCTGCTTCAAATAAACCGGTTTTCCCGTTGCTGCGGGCGCCTGTAAATGCACCTTTTACATAGCCGAACAGCTCACTTTCCAGCAACTGTTCCGGTAAGGCAGCACAGTTAATCGCCAGAAAAGGTTCGTTGCGGCGAGGACTCGCATTGTGGATCCCCTGGGCAAACAACTCTTTCCCGGTGCCCGTCTCTCCCAGGATCAAAACCGTGCTGTTGTACTGAGAAAAGCGGCGCGCCATTTGCCGGGCCTGAGAAATAGCCTCCGATTTGCCAATAATATTGGAAAGGCGCCATGTGGCAACATGGCCGTTCAACTCATGAATGCGTTTGGCAGAGCG
>JAGZAC010000227.1 GCA_018370615.1 Clostridiales bacterium | reverse complement strand
TTCCCCGCGTGTACTTGTTTTCCCCCACACTCTATGATAAAATAATACAAAGCTAAATGGAGGAATTCTTTATGGCAAGTCTTAACAGAACGAAAAAGTTTTATATCGTCTCCATATGCTCTGTACTTGTTTTTACTGTTATAGACAAAATTCTATTTGTCCTATATAGAGCTGCTGCTTCCGACATACTGATCGTCGGTGCCTCTTCTTTTGCCTTGCGTGCTCTGCCCTATATCTGCAGTTTCGGCGCAGAATTGTTTTCCAGAGGAGCGTTTGTAATGGCTGTGTGCAGCGCCGTATACGCTGTGTCCTACTTTGGGAAAAAAACATCCTTCCTTAGTGTATTGTCATCTATTTTATGTCTTATCGCAGGTGAAGCACTTCTCTTTCTTTATAATATTACACGCAATGTCGTGGGAAGAGCCAGTATTCTGGCGTGGCTGCTTTCCACTTCCCTGGAGCTTCTCTTCTCGGCCGCTATCCTGGCCGTCACAGTTTTCATTGCCCACCGATATGCGGTCAAACGTTTTCACGCGCCCCAGCGTCACAGGCTGCAGCGGTATGCGCCTATACGCGCTGTACTTCTTTCCCTGGGAATTGCCTGCATTTTGCATATAGTAATTTTGTCCGCGGATAAGGTCATTCCATTTTTCATAGAATACCAAGACATTACCTCAAAAGAAATTGCGGACATTGCCATGGACTATGGGTACTATATTTTCTGGCATTTGGGGATATCCTTTGCCCTGAGTTTTCCCTGCCTGAAAATTTTGGAAAAAGCAACGGGTCGGCTGCGTCCGAGGGATTATAAAGCCAGCCTCACAGAAAAAAACGATTTACCGGAGGAAAGTAAACAATTATGAAAAGAATACTGCAATACACATCCTGGATCCTAGTACTTTTTATGCTGCTTCTGACAGCCGCAGGATGCACCGACGAAGCCTACAACGAATATGACAGAACCGGAGAACCTTACGACTACTATTTGCCTGACTATGTGGACGTCTGCGATTATACAGGCATCAAAGTGCCGAATTTGACATATACCCCTTCTGCAGAGGATATCGAGAACATGATCAATATTGATCTGGCAGTATACTCACCCTTCACCAGGGATGTAGAGCGCGGCTGTATGGAGGGAGATCGAGTCGTTATCTCCACCACCTGCTATGTAGATGGAGAAATTTACTCCTACCTGACCTTTGAAACAGACAGCGAGGGAGAGGGACACTCCTTTATTTTGGGAACCAATGAATTTGACATTCCCGAAATAGAAGAAGCCATCGTCGGCATGAAAAAGGGGGAGGATAAAGAACTCACCTTCACCTTCCCCGATCCTTATTACCGGGATATTCTCACGTCTGGCAAGGAAGCTACCATAGAGATTCACATCGACCGTGTAGATGAAATTGATACTTTGGAGGGTACGGACGAGTTTTTCCAGGAGCGCTTCGGTTACAATCGCGCGGGACGGGAAACTGAGATTCGCAACAACCTGCAAAGCCGGTACAATGAATACCTTTCCACGTACAAAATAACTCTCACCTGGCAGTATCTGCTGGACAACAGCGAACTGCTGCAGCTTCCGGAAAAAGAATATGAGGAACTGTATGACAGCATGCTGAACAGCTACCGTTCTATGGCGGAAAGCAGCGGAAAAACACTGAAAGAGTATGTAAACGACGCCCTTGGATATGAAGATATAGAGGATTTTTATGATTATCTGGAGCAGACCGCCGAAGAGGAATGCTTCGGTGATATGATCCTCTATTATATCGCGCGCCGGGAAAACCTGAACTTTGATGATGCGTATTACGAAGAAGCGCTGCTGGCCTATGGGGAGCAATATGAGTTTTCCGACGCCGCCGATGTGGAGGACTTTCTGGCAGACTACAATATGCTCAGCGAATTTCAGGAGACCACCCGCTTTCGGTATGTGCAGGAATGGGTCGCCGACCAGGCGGAAGTGCTGGAAGACGTCACTACCGTCCAAAGCAGCAAATTGAAATAAGCGATACTCAAAATCAAAGACTTTCTCGCGGGAAGTCGCATATCGACTAAGGCTCCCCTGTGTAAGGGGAGCTGTCAGCGCAGCTGACTGAGGGGTTGTCTTTTATAGACTTTATGTATCTACATTTTTACAATCCCTCCACCGCCTTCGGCGGTCCCCCTCCCTTTGCACAAGGGAGGCTTCGTTAAAATGAAGTCCTGTTATTCTCTCGGCAACTCTTCCCCATTGTACGAAGAAACCACATCCAGGATATCGACGGCTCACACGGGACAATATCAAAACTTTCTATACAGAAAACGTTCATCTAATAAACCCAAAAACTTAAAAGTCCAAAGAACAATCAATAAAAGGGAGAAGATAAAATGCGGCACATTCAAAAGCGCGTATATGCCCTAATCACGGCAATGACAGTATTACTCAGCACTTGCAGCGTCAGTGCGGCGGCAGCCGAAAGCAGTGAATCACAGCAGCCTATTCCAAGGGAAGAAAACTCCTTGGGCGCGTCAGCAGCCTGCGAGGGGCATGCACTGGACACCTTTAGCGGCGTACCCGCCTGTGTGAATGAAAACGGAGAATTACATATTTGCGAAAACAACTTTCCGGATGAAATTTTTAGAGAATTTGTTTTGGGGCTGACCGGTACAGACGACGGATATTTTAGCGCCCAAGAGTGCGGAAATATTTCTCAAATAGATGTTTCCTACAGCCCCATTGAAAGTTTGCGCGGGGTAGAATTTTTTACTAGTTTGGTGAATTTGAACTGTTCCAATAGTGGCTTAAAAGAATTAAATTGCAGCAGAAATGTTGCGCTGACACAACTGAACTGTTCCGGTTGTGGATTGACAGAATTGGATTGCAGTATGAACACTGCATTGACAGAGTTGAATTGTTCCAAAAATTTGTTAAAAGAGTTGAATATAAGCAACAATCCGAGCCTGGAAGAAATAGATTGCTCTTATAACGATTTGACCAACCTGGATGTCGCCAGCTGCATAAACTTGTCTGTCTTCTACTGTTCTCGAAACCAGTTGACAGAGTTGGATGTAAGCAATAACAAGATGCTGACAATCTTCGAATGTCATTCAAATCAAATTACAACACTGGATTTCAGCGAAAACTCATCACTGACAAATTTGACTTGTTCGAGCAATCCATTGACAGCGATAAATATCAGCAATAATGCTGCCTTGGTTAGTCTGGTATGTGATGAAAATCGTCTGACAGAACTGGACGTGAGCGGGAATCCACTGTTGGAGCGTCTGGATTGCAGTAGCAATCAATTGAAGAATTTAGACATCAGTCGTAATACTGCCTTGACATTTGTACAATGCAGCAACAATCAACTTGAGAAATTGGACGTAAGCAATAGTCCGAATCTGACAATACTTCGCTGTGACTACAATCAGCTCACAAGGCTGGATCTTCTCAACAATATGTGGATCAACCGGTTGGATTGTTCCAACAATCATATAACAGAACTGTTTACCAACAGTTATGACGGAAACTTTTATGAACTGCAGGTATCTCCCCAGACAGTCACGCTTCCCGTTGTGCAAAGCGGCGATGTCTGGACTGCAGATTTAAGCCTGCTGATGTCGATGGATGGCTTGTCAAGAGTCGACAGCGTTTCCCAGGGAAGAATTAACTTGAATACCGGCATTGTAACCTTTACAGAAAAGCCGGAGTCAATTACATTGGACTGTTATATCGGAAAAGTATATGAGACAATGCAGGTGGAAGTTTACTTATTGGAAGAAAAACCTTCTTACCAGGCAACCATCAACGGAGAAAGTTTTGCATATGCTACTGGGCAAGAGATTCCGCTGAGTGCCGTTCCTGCC
>JAGZAC010000226.1 GCA_018370615.1 Clostridiales bacterium | reverse complement strand
TTTTGCTCCCCTTTTGTCGTGATGGAATGTACCGTCACTTCAAACACGCCTGTCATGTATAGCTTAGGCTGCTTGCGGGCAACGAAGTATTTTTGATTTCCCGCAAGCCGGGCCATTTCGTGGGCCAGGGGAATCCCTTTGGATTCCGCCGTAATAATATAATCATACGCTGGCGCCATTTTCAGCAGCTCCTGCGCGCAAGCAGTGGTCAGCTGGGGATCCCCGAAAATGACAAACGCGCCAATAAACAGCTCTTCATTCAAAGGACACAGGGGCAGCGCGCGGTGCAGCCCTGCAATCTGCATTTCATATACTTTCTTCATACCTGCATTTATCCCCGGAGTACAACTCCATATTCCTGGCGGAGCCGCTGCATAATCTTATCTGCAATGGCATCCGCTTCTTCATCTGTCAGCGTGCGGTCTGCCGCACGGAGCATCACTGCAAAGGAAACACTCTTCTTCCCTTCTCCCACCTGCGGGCCGCGGTAAACGTCAAACAGAGATACATCCGCCACCATCTTTCCGCCGGCACGGAGCATCACCTCACGCACGGCGCCTACCTCCAATGCCTCATCACATACAAAGGAGAAATCCCGCTCCAGTGCCGGATATTTCGGCAGGGGAGTATACTCAAACTTTGTCCTGCGCAGCTGGAACAGCAAATCAAATTCAAGCTCTGCTCCATACGCCGGCACACCAAATCCGTAGGTTTCACACACCGCAGGATGCACCTCACCAAAGACACCCAGATAGGTGCCGCCGACCCGCACCGCTGCGCAGCGGCCCGGATGGAATGTAGTGTTGTCAGCGGTACTGATATATTGGATATCCGTAATACCGGCCACTGCCAATGCCGCTTCCACATATCCCTTCATCCGATAGAAGCACGCCGTGCTGTCCATACTGTTTTCGTAGAAACCCAGCACGAGGCTTTTCGGCTCCCTGGGAAGCTGTTCTCCTTCCACCGGCAGATACAGAGACGCCAACTCGTACAGATGGACATTCCGGTTCTTTTGGCTGTAATTATAAGACAACGCCTCCAGCATAGACGGCAGCGCCGTTGTGCGCATCACAGAGGTATCCTCTCCCAAGGGGTTCTTGATGACTATGCTATTTCTGCGGGGGTCCTCCGGCGCCATCCGGATTTTGTCATAATATCGGGGGCTGATGAAGGAAAAGGTGTGAATCTCATCCATCCCCAAATCACAGAGAGCATCGCATATGCGCACCTCAAACTGCTGCTTGGGAGTTCTGCCTCCCTGGGCCATGGAACCCTTAAACATAGTGGAGGGAATCTTATTATATCCGTATATACGGACGACCTCCTCGGCAAGGTCTTCCATGCACTCCACATCTGCCCGCCAGGAGGGCACCTCTACCACTCCTTCCCGACACACAAAGCCCAGCCGCTCCAGCACCTGTTCCATATAGGAGCGCTCCAGTTGCACTCCAAGAAACCGATTGATTCGTTCCGCCTCCAGGGGAATCACCGTCTGCTCCTTCTTGCCAGGGTACACATCGATAATACCGTCTACCACTTCCCCGGCGCCCAGCTGCTGAATGAGTTCCAGGGCACGCAGCAGGGCAGGCATGGTGTTTTCCGGGTCCATTCCCTTTTCAAAGCGTGCAGAGCTCTCCGTGCGCATCCCCAGCTTCCGGGAAGTAATCCGCACATTGGACCCCTTAAAGCAGGCGCTTTCAAAAACAACTACCTTTGTATTGTCTGTAATCTCGCTGTTTTCGCCGCCCATGATGCCTGCCAGTGCCACTGCTTTTTTCTCATCAGCAATCACCAGCATAGAATCGTCCAGCACATGCTCCTTGCTGTCCAGAGACGTGTACGCCTCCTGCTGTGCCGCCCGACGGACAATAATATGGCTGCCGTCCAGGCACGCATAGTCAAACGCATGCATAGGCTGACCGTACTCCAGCATCACATAGTTGGTAATGTCCACAATATTGTTGATAGGACGTACCCCCGCTGCATGCAGGCGCATCCGCAGCCACAGGGGAGAGGGTTCGATTTTCACATTCTTCACCGCTGCCGCACTGTACCGATAACACAGTTCCTTACAATCGATGTCTACCTTCAGATACTTTTCTACAGCGTCCCCATCCCCGAGCGTCTTTACCTGTGGCGCCGGGATATGCAGCAGGCGGTCGAAAGTTACCGCACTTTCTCTGGCAAGGCCGATAACGGAAAGACAGTCCGGGCGATTGGGCGTAATTTCAAATTCCACCACATACCCCTGCATTGTCAGCACGTCCTTCATATCAGTACCGGGCACAGCGTCGCCAAGGCCAACATCTCCCAAAATCAGGATACCGTCCTCGGCCGCGCCGGGCATTTCATGGAGGGTAAGGCCCATCTCTTCAAAGGAGCAAAGCATTCCCTCACTGACTTCTCCCCGCAGCTTGCCTTTCTTGATTTTTACATCTCCCGGAAGCTGCGCGCCGTCCAGAGCAACGGGTACCAGTGCCCCTTCAAACACGTTTTTCGCTCCGGTCACAATCTGCAGTGGACTGTCTTTCCCCACGTCCACAGAACAAATCACCAGCTTGTCTGCATTGGGGTGCTGGACAATGGACAGAATCCGTCCCACTACCACATTGGAAAAATCGCTGCCTTCCTGGGTGTATCCTTCCACCTTGCTGCCGGTGTCGGTCATCTGATCGCAATATGCTTTTATATCTATGTCGCCCACGTCTGTGAAATCCCCGAGCCACTTCATCGGTAAATTCATAATATATTCCCCTTTCCGTTAAAACTGCGCCAGAAAACGCACATCGTTTTCATACAGATACCGCAAGTCGTCCACATGGTGCTTCAGCATAAAAATTCGTTCCACACCCATACCAAACGCAAAGCCGCTGAACTTTTTCGGATCGATGTCACAGCCCCGCAGTACGTTGGGATGGACCATACCAGCGCCCAAAATTTCGATCCAGCCTTCTCCCTTGCAGAGGCGGCAGCCTTTTCCGCCGCACTGGAAGCAGGACACGTCCACCTCCGCAGACGGCTCTGTAAATGGGAAATGATGGGGGCGGAAGCGCACCCTTGTATCTTCTCCAAACATCGACTGGGCAAACTTTTCCAGCGTCCCTTTCAGGTCTCCCATGGTGATGCCTTCATCTACCACAAGTCCTTCTACCTGATGGAACAGGGGAGAATGGGTGGCGTCCATGGTATCAGAGCGATATACCCGCCCGGGAGAAATTATCCGGATCGGCGGACGCATCTGCTCCATGGCGCGCACCTGGACGGGAGATGTCTGAGAACGAAGGAGCACACTGTCTGTGATATAAAAAGTGTCCTGGGTATCTCTGGCCGGGTGATCCGCCGGTGTATTCAACGCCTGGAAGTTGTAGTAATCTGTCTCCACTTCCGGCCCTTCTACGATGGAAAAGCCCATGCCGCAAAAGATGTCCTCCAGTTCCCGGCGCATTTTTGTCAGAGGATGCAAATGCCCCATATACATTTTTTCTCCGGGGACAGTCACGTCCAGCTTTTCTTTTTGCAGACGGCCTTCCAAAGCGGCAGCCTTCATCTCTCCCGCACGCTTTGTCAGCTGTTCTTCAATTTGCGCCCGCACCTCATTGGCCAGCTGGCCAATCACAGGACGCTCCTGGGGAGAAAGCTTTCCCATCCCCCGAAGTACCGCAGTCAGTTCTCCTTTTTTGCCTAAATACCGGATGCGCAGTCCTTCAATATCCGCGTCCGGTGCAGACAGTGCTGCAAGAGCTTCTTCCTTGATTTTTTGCAGTGTTTCTTTCATAATTTATATACCTTTCTAAATCAAATACAAATTGCATCCTCTATCATCGAAAGCCTCCCCACAAGAGACCAAAGGACAATCCCTCAGTCGACTACGTCGACAGCTCCCTTTACACAAAGGAGCCTAC
>JAGZAC010000225.1 GCA_018370615.1 Clostridiales bacterium | reverse complement strand
CGCAGGGAACAATGGCGATGGGCTTCATTCTTTCTTTGCGGCACATGGCCCGGTACAGGCGGGGACAGTACAGCAGATCGTTGGCTGCCGTTTTGGTGGAGGGGGAGATATAAAAATCCCCCACGATGTTCAGTGAGCATTTACCGGTACGAAGAAAATAACACGTGGCCTTGCTCAAGTTGATATTGGCTTCCAGGGTGCCTTTGACACAGCTCATAGGCAGCAGGTTCCCCCATCCGTTTGCAGAAATAACGACCGCATTTTATCATGTTTTTCCGGAAGTTGCAAGAAGAGCTGTGTGCGGTGCTTTTTCAGGGAAGGGGGACGATGCGCACAGGCTTACCGCGGCGAATACACTCGGCCACCGTCTGCCGGGTACCATGGGAATGGCCGTCCCAGAAGGCCAGCACCTCGTCCGCGTACTGGAGAATTTCTATGTTGCGGATCAGTGGCGCTTGGCGGCCATAGCGCTCGTAATCCGGCCGGAAAACCTTCAGCGGAATCCCCAAAATTTCCGCCGCCTTTTGAGCGGCAGTGTCCACACCCTGAGCGCCTCCGCTGACTATCTCGGATACACCGGCAGGCAGCTCCTGCAAAATTTGGGCAGTGACATCGCCGGAAACTTGGCGGCTTCCGATTACAGCGATTTTCATGATGGGGCACCTCCTCGCTGCTATAAAGGGAGTTGGAATATATAAGCGTAGAGAAACCGGCCCGGAGGGGCGGCTCCAAGCCCAGGGATACTCTACATGGTTACCATCAAGCATATAGCCCCTGGGCACAGTATATCACAATTCCTCCAAGATATTGAATTTTGATCGAAAAATTAAAAATAAAGAAGAAAAAAGATTTACGAATAAAGGGAAATTTTATATACTATAGATAGAAATTAGGGAGTGAGGAGGGTTTCTAATGTCCTATCGAACGCAGCTGTTTCGTACCGAAAATCCCTACGACCTTCCTTCAACGGAAGCGTTATTTTTTCGGGCGATGAAGGAAAATTGTATTTTTCACTATGAACATTGCGGGGAATACCGAAAGATCCTGGACTCCCGTGGTTTTTCCCCGGCGGATATGAATGGCTATGAGGGCCTTTGTCGGCTTCCTTTTCTGCCGACGCTGCTCTTCAAAAAGCACGAGCTGTATTCCCTGCCGTCCAGGCGTATGTTGATACAGGCAACCTCCTCCGGTACTTCGGGAATGGCCAGCCGTATCGGTTTTGAGACCAGCGGGCTTTGGTGTGGGCTGCAGATGGTGCTGAAAATAATCCGGCGCCGAAGGCTGCTATCGCCGAGACCTGCCCATTATATGATCCTGGGCTATCAGCCCTCCAAGGGAAATGAGACGGCGGTGACCAAAACCGCCTTTGGCGCGACCTTGTTTGCTCCGGCGCTGAGCCGCACCTATGCCCTTAGGAAGAAAGACGGGCAATATAAGGCGGACCTGGAGGGGGTACTGGAGGCAATTGTGAAGCGCAGCCGCACTTCCTCCCCGGTACGCTTTATGGGCTTTCCGTCCTATACTTATTTTTTGCTCCGGCTGATGGAGCAGCGTGGTGTCCGTGTAACCTGCGCCCCGGGGTCAAAAATCATGCTGGGTGGCGGTTGGAAGCAATTTTATGCCGAGCAGGTGGATAAGCGGGAGCTGTATAGCATGGCGGCCGACAGGCTGGGGATTGGGGAGGAGGATATTGTGGAATTTTATGGGGCGGTGGAACACCCCATATTGTATTGCGACTGTATAGTGCGTACGGATCACGTAAAAACGAAAATGGTCAGGAGTTATTAATTCCAACAGGTCTTGTACAAATGCTGGGAAATTCGGAAAAATTTACAAGATATGGATATGCATTTGTAATGGGATTGGAAGGATGCTATGAGAAAAAGGAGGAAAAATGATTATGAAAAGAGAAGGCTTAACTATTACGATGATTTTTCTGGCAGAAAGTGCAAATTATGGGGAAGGGATTGGAAACATTTCTTCTCTCAAAAAAATGACGAGGGGAAATCATGAGCAGTATTCTTATATTTCCAGACAGGCTATGAGATATAATATTGTGCAGCAGTCTAATTGGGATACAACTCCGGTGGATGGAAAAAGCGGAGTTGTACAGTTTGCACCATCTGCAACTATTAAAGATTACCCCGAAATTGATTTGTTTGGATACATGAAAACAACAGCGAAAGGTGATGAGCAAAAGGGAGGTGCTGCTACGAGATCTGCAGTTGCCAGACTTAGCAATGCTATTGCTTTGGAACCATTTCAGGGAAATCTGGAATTTCTTACTAATATGGGACTGGCTGTAAGAGGAAATCTGGAAAATGGAATTGCGCAAAGTGAGGTTCATCGTTCTTATTACGCATATACTATGTCAATTGATTTGGACAGAGTAGGTATCGATGGAGAGATTGATATTGATAAAGAAGAAAAGGCAGAACGTGTGAAGATCCTGTTGGATACTATGCAATATCTATATAGAGATATCAAAGGAAGACGTGAAAATTTGAGTCCGTTATTTGTTATTGGAGGAAGATATAGCAGAAAAAATCCGTTTTTTGAAAACAGGGTAAAGGTTGATGATAATAAAATAAATGTAGAAACGTTACAGGAATTGATTAAAGATAATGAACTTGCCGGATATACTTTTACCGGAATTACGTCAGGTATTTTTGATAACGAAAAGATTGTCAGAGAAGAGTTAAAAGCAGAATCTGTTGGAACAGTATTTAAGCATTTGAAAGAGGAAGTGAATCTATATTATGGAGAAAGCAATTAGATTACAGTGTTTTCAAAATCTGGTCAATTATAGAAAACCCAGCAGTTTTATTATTAAAGAAACATTTCCATTACCTCCTTATTCCACTGTACTGGGAATGATTCATGCTGCATGTGGTTATACGGAATTTCATCCAATGAAGCTTTGCATTCAAGGAACAAATTGTGGTACAGTGTCAGAATTATATACGCGATATTCTTTTTCATCGGGAGCTAAATTTGAGGAAGGAAGGCATCAGATTTGCATTGAAGATGATGAAAAATATGGTATTTTTCGTGGAATTGCAAATGTAGAACTTATATGCGAAAATCGTATGGTTATTCATATTGTTCCAGATGAAGAAGACTTTGATACGGTATATCAATCATTAAAAAATCCTCCACAATATTTGGCACTGGGACGATATGAAGATCTTCTGGACATAGAACGAGTTGATATTGTAAGAATTCATCCGGAAAATGAAGTGGATTTGAAAAGAGATATGTATATTCCGGTAGAAAATGAATGGGAAAAGGATGAAGAAAAGATAAAAATCAAAAATCCAAGAATGACTGTTTATAATCTTACAAAAGAATATGAAATTACAAAACAGGGGTTGCGCCGCTGGAAAAAAGAAAATGGAAGAGTAAAGGCTTATTATTGTTCTGAAGGAGTAGTAATAGACGAAGGAGCGTATGTGGATGATTTTGAGAAAGATGCAGCGCTGATATTTTGCTGATTAACAAATAAGAAAGTTATCAGCAATGAGATTGGTTTGGAAATGCGGTGGATTATGGATAGGTTTACAAGGAGGCAGGACAAATATCCTGCCTCCGGAAGGAGAAAGCTATGGAGTATTATGCAAAATCCAGACAAAAGATCTTGACTCAGGGAGAGATAGATAAAGTCAAAAATGAACTAGAAGATCTTATAATGAATCTTGAAGGTGAATTTACAGAAACAGATCTTAAAATTATCAGAAATAATATATCTCATTTGCAGGATACAGAAGAAGAGGGACAGAAAACGTTAAAGGAACATCAGAATGACATTGTAAAATGTGCAGAGTTGTTTTTTGAGGAATATGGCGAATATTTTACAGAAAAAGAAAAATGTTTGGTTATAGAAGCTTGTAGAATGCATGATTGGGGAA
>JAGZAC010000224.1 GCA_018370615.1 Clostridiales bacterium | reverse complement strand
ATAATGCAGATGGTACAAGAGAAGAAGATGCATCCTTGAAACGCGCGGATAAATATGCATTTAATGCTCCTTCCGGGATATTTGCTGTTTCGCAGCCCTATATACCTTCTTTGCGCCCAGGCAGTAATCGTTGGACTTGGGATGTTCCCTCTGCGGCGCATCTGCCGCATTCTGGGAATGAGCCCCCTCTGCGCCACAGGTGCCGCGGTGCTTTATGCCATCTATCCCACCATGGCCAACGGCTGCTTTTACGATTTTCATGAAAATAAATTTTTATCGGTGCTCCTCCTTTATATGGTCTCCTTCATTTTGGAGAAAAAGCGCGTACCCACTGCAGTGTTTGCACTGCTGGTTTTGTGCGTTAAGGAAGACGCCTTTATCTATGTGGTGGCAGTGGCCCTTTGGATGCTGTTGTCCGGCAGGGACCGGTGGTTTGCCGTCGGAATGATTGCCGCTTCCCTAGTTTGGTTTGTTTTTGCCTGTGCTATGATCCGTCTGTCCGGCGGGGAAATCATGTCCGACCGGTTTGCCAATTTCTCCGCCGCTGCCGATGGACAGGGCGGGCTGCTAGATGCGGTGCGCACCTGCTTTTACGATATCGGGTACCTCATCCGAGAGGTGTTTTCCGGGGCCGAAACGGAGGTGTACCAGGAACTCACCTATTCCGGACAAAAGCTGGAATTTGTGCTGTGGCTGTGTGTGCCCCTGCTGTTTACTCCCTTTGCGGGAAAGCGGTCTGTTCAGATGGTACTGCTCATTCCCCTGTTGGTGGTCAATTTGATGCCGGACTGGCTGTATCAGTTTGACATCGACTATCAGTATACCTACGGTACTGCCGCGCTGCTTCTTGTGGCGGCGATACTTACCGTATCCGGATGGGGACCGGCCGGGCGGCGTCTCTTCTTCTGCGGGGCTGTGTCTCTGTGTCTTATTTTTACTGTCTCTGCAGTCTATCCCAAAGCCCAGCGGAGCATTACCCGATATTATGAAAACAAAGCAGAATATGACGCCACTGCAGAGGCACTGGAAATGATTCCGGCCGATGCTTCAGTGACGGCATACGGATATATGATGCCTCATTTGTATTATGTAGATGATCTTCATTCCTGTCCGGATTATTATGCGGATTTGGAACAGACGGAATATTATGTGCTGGATACCCGCTACGATACCGATTCTCATACGAAAAAGATGCTTCTGGCAATGGGGGATGATTACACGCTGGTTTGTGAAGCGGGATATGTGCAGATTTACCGTCTTACAGCGGACACGGAATAAGTGCAAAAGAAGAGAGGGGATAATGAAAATATGGCGGAGAAAAATATCCACAGCGAACACCGCAAACGGATGCGGGAAAAACTAAAGAAATACGGCGGCGATGTATTTGCTCCTCATGAATTGCTGGAAATGCTGCTGTATTTCTCCATCCCTCAGAAAAATACCAATCCCACAGCCCATGCTTTGCTTGAAGAAAAAAGCTGTCTGCAGCTATTGGAAAGCGACACTGACAGCATGCAGAAGACAGAAGGAGTGGGACCGGCCAGTGCGCAGCTGATCAAAATGTCTGGAGTCTTCACCCGGCGGGCGGTGCTGGAAGCGTTTTCCAAAGTACCGTTGGAAAATACGTTTCAGCAATGTATGTATTTATACATGTGGTACAGAGGCAAGCCTGCATCTACCGTAACGGCATTGCTGCTGGACGAGGACCTTCGGGTAATTGAAAATGTAGTGCTGTCCCAGGGCAGGTATATCCGGCCGGAGTCTTATGGAGATCTGATTCTCGCCAATGCGGGGCGGCACAGAGCCGACAGTGTGATTCTGGCGCACAATCATGCCAACAATGTGCGGGAGCCGTCTATAGAAGATATGTATGTTACGAAACAGATCCAGCAAATTTTGTCCGCATCGCCTTACACGTTTATCGGACACTATATTGTAACAGAAACGGACTGCTTTGCCGTGCCCCTTGGTGTGACAGGATAAGCTGCGTCAATATATCGTCAATATATGAGGAAAGGTGCGGATTCCAGTTATGAGAGAAAAAAAAGCCTATCTGGAGTGCGGACAGGTAGTAAATACCCACGGGGTCAAGGGGGCGGTGCGAATTGCAAGCCGGTGTGATTCTCCTGCTGTTCTGGCGTCTTTGCAAACAATGTATCTGGAAGAGGCGGACAGCTATCGTGCAATGCCTGTGCTCCATGCTTCTATTCAAAAAAATATGGTGCTGGCCACCTTTGCCGGTGTAGACACGTTGGAAGAAGCGGTAGCTCTGCGGGATAAAATTCTCTATGCAAAACGGGAAGATCTCCCTCTGCCGGAAGGATCTCACTTTGTGGCGGATTTGCTGGGACTACCGGTAATCGATGCAGACAACGGAGAAACATGCGGCGTGCTGGAGGATGTGACCTTTCCCGGAGCCCATCCTGTATACGTGGTGCGGGACGGAGAACGCACCTTTATGATTCCTGCAGTGCCTGCGTTTATCATGGAAATTTCCTTTGGAGAGGAGAAGCCGGAGGGGATTTATGTGCATTTCATTGAAGGGATGCGGGAAGCATGATGCGCTTTGATATTATGACCCTGTTTCCGTCTCTGGTGGAGACGGTTTTGTCGGAAAGCATTATCGGCCGGGCACAAAAAAATGGAATATTGCAGGTACGTGCCCACAATATTCGGGACTACTCTGAAAATAAACACCGCCGGGTGGACGACACGCCTTACGGCGGCGGCAGAGGGATGCTGATGGCGGCGCCGCCGGTGTGGAACTGCTGGCAGGCGGTGCTGGCAGACGTGAAAGAAGGGGAACAGGTGCGTACGATTTATCTGTCCCCCAAAGGAAAAACCTACACCCAGGAGGATGCAGGCCGTTTGTCTCAGTATGATCGGCTGATTCTTTTGTGCGGCCATTATGAGGGGATTGACCAACGGGCAGTGGACGCGGTGGCAGACGAGGAAATCTCCATCGGAGATTACGTGCTCACCGGCGGGGAGCTGCCCGCCTGTATTTTGGTGGACAGTGTGGGCCGGCTGATCGATGGAGTTTTGCCCGAGGCGGAATGCCATGAAAAGGAAAGCTTCGAAAAATACCTTTTGGAGTATCCCCAGTATACCCGGCCGGAGGTATTCCGGGGGGAGAGTGTGCCGGAGGTGCTTCTCAGCGGCCACCACGAAAATATTGATAAATGGCGTCTGGCACAGGCGGAGGAAGTGACCCGGCAGCGCCGGCCGGATTTGTATGAGGTATATTTGAAAAAGTATAAATAAAAGGCTGCTTTTTGAGAATATACAGCGATATAAGCTCTGCAAGAAAAGTTGATAAACAACCCCTCCGCCGCTAAAGCGGCACCTCCCCTTACACAGGGGAGGCTACAATAAAAAGGCTCCCTTGTGTAAAGGGAGCTGGCGGCGGCAAAGCCGCCTGAGGGATTGTTCCCCCTTTACAACCCTTCCGACTCGCCTACGGCGAGCCACCTCCCCTTTCCAGGGGAGGCTTTAATAAAATAGAGCTGGCGAGCTGTCTCCCTAGGAATTGCTGCCGCGGATATGTTTGCATTTCCTATTTATCTTCGAATGATCCCGCAGGCAATTTTCCCGTCTGCATCTCCGGCGGGCTGGGTGTGAAAATCGTCCGGATGTGCATGGACGATCACTGCCCGCCCTAAAATTTCCTTCACGGTGAACCGATTTGTCGCCACGATCATAAACGCACTGCCGTCATTTACAAACAGCGGCGGCAGGTCTCCTGCATGATATGGATGCGGACATCCCTTTGTGTCACCAGGCTTCGTTAATGTGCTGTCATAGTGTGCCCCTGCGTCGGCAAAGGGATCTGTATCATTTCCTGTGCAGCTGCTGCCCGCATGTATATGGAATCCCAAAATACTTCCACCGCAGGGCTTGCCTTCCTCTGAAAGCTG
>JAGZAC010000223.1 GCA_018370615.1 Clostridiales bacterium | reverse complement strand
TACTCCGGGAAGATTTGCATCCTCTTTCTGATTTATTTCAGCCAACCGTTCCTGAACAAGAAGGGTCAGAGCGTTTGCATCTGCGTACAAGCTGCCGGTAAGGACGATTTTATCAATGGGTACTACAGAAAAAGTCCAATATAAGGTGCTGGCTAAGGCCTTCAGCGCTTGGTCAACGTTTTGGCTGTGACAGACATATTCCTCAAGAGATTTCCCATCGCCGGCACCCACATTGCCGAAATGGCAGAAACGGATGTCTTCAATACTGTCTCCACAGCGCAGATAACAACTGGAAATTTCTTTGGGATCTAGAAAAACGCACAATACGCTTTCCCCCTTGTCAACAGTTTCTTGTATGGCATCGGCTGCGAATCGTCGGATATCCCCAATAATCGGCGGCATAATCCCAAAGGCGTATTCCTCAAAGATTCTGCGAATGGAGAGCCCGCAAAGTCTAGAATCACGGGAGTGCAGAACTTGGTCTGCATAATCGTCATAATCCCCTGGAGTGAGAATGGCACAGCCGCAGCATTTTTGTATATTAACCCTTTCATTTACATATTTGGCGCCTTGCTCAAAAAAGAAGTGCAGGTTTTCGTCTGCAAAGTAGTCTGGATTATAATGATAGGTAAATGTATCTATGGTGCGCTGTGTCAAATCACAGATGTGCAGAGAGTAGTTTGGAGAGGCTAGATTAAAAACTGCAATACTGATACTGCCAGATGCACTGAGAACTCTAGATTTGCGTCCGGGAGTCGAGTCCAGGGAAGTTGTTTGCCGAAGAATTTTTAAGGAAAGCAGTGCGTCTACCACCTTCCCTACGGTTACAACGCTGAGGCCGGTAATTTTTGCAATCTCTGCTCTGGAAATTCTGTTTTTGGATGTGGCTGCATGGAAAATTTCCAAAACGCTTTCCGGCTTTAAGCTTCCAAATTCCGCTTTCATATATCTCCTTTCCGTCCTGCACTTTGCAAAACAAGTGTTTTGTTAATATAATATTTTACAGCAAAAGAGGCGTTCTGTCAATGACATTCGATGGCACATTATGGTGGAATCGTACAAAAAAACAAATAAATTTTCATGAAAAGTTCAAAAAAAGTTCATTTCATAAAAATGTGTTGCCAAAAGCGGTTGACAAATACATTTGACAAATGTATAATGTATTTTAGTCAACAGCAGGATATAGGTGCGGCTTTTTGAGCAGCTGGCTGCGGGCCAGCCTTTTTTATGCAGAGCCGCGTTTGTATCTGATAGAAAGATAGTAAGGAGATTTTTCATATGGCAAGCTCTACAGGCGCTAATGCGAAGTCAGTCGGCATCAATTATGCCAAAAAGCTGCCGGATGCGGAATTTGATGTAATGGCGGCAGTCTGGGAGGGGACGCCCCCCGTAAATACAGCATATTTGATGGAGAAGGTCGGACGAAGCAAGGGGTGGAAGGCTTCCACGCTGATTTCTTTTTTGGTGCGCCTGGAGGATAGAGGATACATAACTTCAGAGAAGCGCGGCAAAGAGCGGTACTATACACCGGTAGCAGAACAGGAACGATATATGCAGGCCGTGACGGAGCAGTTTGTGCAGCAGTATCACGGCGGCTCCTTCGTACATTTGATGGATACACTGTATCGGGACAGAAGTCTATCCGAGTCGGATATCGATGAACTGTTAGAGTGGCTGAAAACCAAGTATTGATTTTCTATGGAAAAATTTATGACCTGTCCGGATACGCAGCGGTTTTCGGCAGCTAGAGCAGTGCTTATGGAAAGTCACAACCGGTACAATATCGGCACATATCAGGAAAGAAGCCAGCATTTGATTTTAAAGCACTACGTTGAACCTGACAGGACACGGCACGAGGTTCCGCTGGAGGGGTATGTTGCCGATATATGCAATGATACAGGCATTATCGAAATACAAACCTCCGGCTTTGGCGCCCTTCGAAGGAAGCTGGAGGTCTTTTTGTGTAAGTATCCAGTGACGTTAGTATATCCCAGCGCCATACAAAAAAGGATTCTTTGGACCGATCCGGGTACCGGGGAAATTCTTCTCAGGCCCTATCGAAAATGCAAACGGGGACGCTTCAATATTTTGTCGGAGCTTTACTTTATTTCTGCATATTTTCCGCATCCCAATTTGCAGGTACTCAATTTTTTGACAGCTGCCAGTGATTATAAGCTGTTGGACGGATTCGGCAAGGATAGAAAAGGCAGAGCCACAAAAACAGACACAGTGCCGGAGGAGCTTTTGGAAATTGTCTCAATTGAGGATAAGGGAGATATTTTGAAAATGCTTCCTTTTTCTGTTGGGGCTTCGATTACAAATGCAGAACTGGCAAAAGCCTTTGGTATGCGGGGACGGCGTTTGTGGCGTGCTGTAAAGTTTTTGGAAGATGCAGAAATCATCCGCCGCAGCGGCAAGCGTGGAAATGCGATTCTTTATATTGTAAACGAGTGTTGATGAAAAGATTTTACGGCAAATGTATAAAGTGAATTTGAAGGATATAGTATAGAATGAATCTATTGGATGTAAGGGAATGGAATTCGGAAAAAGAAGTTTGTACTATTATTTGGGAAGATGAGCAGGTGCGAATTGAAAAAATTGTATCCTATGGACAGACAACGCCGCCGGACCGCATATACTGTCAGAGCGAAGCGGAATGGGTGAGCGTTCTGCATGGGCAGGGGACTTTGTATTTTCCCGATACTGATACAGAGGAGACGCTCGGACCAGGAGATTACAGAATGATTCCGATAGGGGAGCGCCATATGGTGACGTATACGTCAAAGCCATGTATATGGCTGTGTGTTTTTGAGAAACGAAAGGGAACAGCGGATGCGTGATTATAAAAACAATAAGGATCCATATAGTGATCTTGCCTCAGTGATTGAAAATACTCTTAACACTGTAAGCTCTGCCGTGGGCACTGCTGCGAGAGAAATGTCCGGTGCCTGGAAGGGAAAGCGGCAGGAATATTTTCAGAATTTGCATCTTAAAACGGATACAGCAGGGCAGAAGGCCGCTCCTGAGCAGGCGCAGGGGAGAGCCACGAACCCACGCAGAAGGAAAAAGCTGCAGATCAAGCGCCGGGGTTTGAGCGCTGGTGCCACAATTGCGGTTTCAGGGGGACTGCTGCTTGCCGGGTGTGCAATGCTGGAGGGTGTTTTTAGTGAGCCTGCACTGTTTGATATTGTTTTGACTGCAGCGCTTGGTATTGCAAGTGTGGTGGTATTTGTCGCAGGAATGTTGTCCAACCGGTTATATAAGACCGCGTGCCGTTACGGCCGGGTAATCGGCAATCTTCCGGAGTATTCTGTGTCTGGTCTTGCAAACGTGCTCCATATATCGGAAAAAGAGGTACGCCGGGACCTAGAACGCTTGATTGAGAAAAATTATCTGGGAAAGCGTGCTTTTCTGGATTATGCTGGCGACAGAGTTGTTATTGATCCGGAGGATGCAAGTACGGTAGCGGAGGAACCGAAGCCCGCACAGGAGCAGGCTTCTGAGGCGGAGCCATCAGATGAGTACGATGTATGGCTGCAGAAAATTAAAGAGGCGAATCAGAAAATTGACGACAGTGCAGTGAATTTTTGTGTAAATCGTATTCATTTGTATACAGAAAAAATTTTTGAATTTATACGCCAGCACCCGGAAAACGTCAGTCAAATACGGACGTTTATGAACTATTATCTTCCTATGACGTTGAAGCTGCTTCAGTCTTACGACATGATTGAAGAAGCGGGAATTGCGGGAGAAAACATGCGCAGTACGAAGCAAAGCATTGAAGAGACTTTGGAAACCCTTGCGGGTGCTTACCGGCAGCAGTTGGACAATTTGTATTCCGCACAGGCGATGGATATTTCTGCGGATATTGATGTGCTGGAGCAGATGCTGCGGCGGGACGGTCTGAACGCCCAGGAGGATTTT
>JAGZAC010000222.1 GCA_018370615.1 Clostridiales bacterium | reverse complement strand
AGCCATGCCGGTGGGGTTGTAAAAGGTGGACAATCCCCCTGTCAGCTTTGCTGACAATCCCACGGAGATGCTGCGCATCTCCCCACAAGGGAGCCTTTCAATTATAGCCTCCCCTGTGTTATGGGAGGTGCCTCGGTAAAACCGCGGCGGAGGGGTTGTTCAAGGTGCGACAGATTACTCCTTTCGTATCGTATACAGCTGGTTGAGTATAGCCCAAACCTGAGGAAACCATCGCATAATGTTCCATATTCCTGCACCGTTCAGACCGTACTCTTGTACCAGTCGCAAAAGTGCATCTGCACTTCTGGCGTCCTGAAACCAGACAATATGCTCTCGAGGTTTGCCACTTGGATCCCGCTCCCAATATGTATAGTAGGGCGCTTGAGCGAGCTCATCGTACTGAATCTGGGCTTTCTTCTCATAGGCCCGGGCAACTGCTTCCTGCGAGGACAGAGGTTCGGCGGCAGTTCCCCTTTCAAAAGGGAGCGTCCAATCGTATCCGTATGTGGGGATCCCTATAGAAATTTTTTCTGCCGGGATTTCTGTGAGCGCATATTCGATCACCCGACGCACCTGATCGATAGGAGATACCGGCAGCGGCGGACCGAACTGATACCCCCATTCATATGTCATCAAAAGAACATCATCTGCAGCCTGCCCAAGAGCACTGTAATTGTGGCCGGCATACAGCAGTTCCGGCTGATTGGCAGAGGTTTTGGGCGCCAAATCGGTGAGTACGGTGTATCCTTCGCCCAGCGCTGTCCGCAAGTTACTGATAAAGTCTGCATAGGCTTGCGCGTATTGAGGGGATATGTATTCAAAGTCCACGTCTACACCGCCGTATCCCATTCGTTTTACTGTGTCCACCGTATTTGCAATGACCTTTTGCTGTAAAGTGGGATCGGAAAGGATGGAATTTACCAGTTCATTGGAGAAGGTTCCGTCAGCGGTGAGAGAAGTGAGCACCAAAAGGGGAACAACGCCGTTGTCTACCGCCGCGTCTACCAGCCGCTGGTCTCCCCCGCCCTCCGGAGGAACCAGTGTCCCATCGGGGTTGAGGCCATAGGAAAATATAGACAAATAGGTGAGATAGGGCAGGGTGCGGTACAAAACGTCATCAGATATGTAAGGATAAGCAAAACCAGTGACACTGATTTCTCCCAGAGGCGGCTGTCCGTAAGAAATCACCAGCGTCTGTCCCGGATAAATGGTTTCTCGCCCCTCCAGCTGAGGGTTGTTTCGCAAAAGAGCGTCTACGGTAGTATTGAAGCCGCGTGCAATCCATTGAAGCGTATCTCCTTCTTCCACCGTATAAGTCTGTTCGGGGAATTGTATCACTAAGGACTGGCCGACACTGAGCTGCTCCGGATTTTTCAGTTCGTTTGTAGCGATGATTTGGGATTCGGGTACTTCAAATTTTTGGGAAATCGAGCTGACGGTATCGCCCGGCTGTACCGTATAGATGGTCATCATAAATCTGCATTCCTCTCTTTAAGCCCTGCAATGCACAGGCGTTCTTTCAATGCAGTATATGTCTTTTCTTTTGAAATTGCTACCAAAAAGGGAATAAACCTGCATTTTGCAGGCCATACTAAAGGGAAGCAAGCCTGAATATGCAAAAGGGCAGCTACAGGAAAAGAAAGGCGGATTGGAAGAATGGCGTTTCCGGTAAAAATCAGAAGCGTATGTGCAGAAGAAATTTTGGATTCCAGAGGAAATCCCACAGTAGAAGCGGCAGTATTGCTGGAAGATGGAACGGGCGGCTCTGCCGCCGTGCCTTCCGGGGCGTCTACAGGGAGCCATGAGGCACTGGAACTGCGGGACGGCGATGGTCGTCGTTATGGGGGAAAAGGAACGCTGCGCGCAGCGGATAATGTAAACAGTATCATATCCCCGGCATTGTCAGGGTGTCAAATCAACCAGCATGGATTGGATCGCAAGCTGCTGCAGCTGGATGATACAGAGGACAAATCCAACTTGGGGGCAAACGCGATGCTTGCGGTGTCCCTGGCTGCGGCAAAGGCGGGCGCGCAGGCGACAAGGCTGCCGCTGTATCGGTATATCGGCGGCGTACATGCGGTGCGGATGCCGGTTCCCATGATGAATGTGCTCAACGGAGGAGCCCACGCATCCAACAACGTGGATATACAGGAGTTTATGATTATGCCCCAGGGATTTGACAGCTTTTCCCAGGCGCTGCGCGCGGGAAGTGAGATATATCATGCTCTGGGAAGAATTTTGAAGCGGGACGGCAAGTCCGTCGGCGTGGGAGACGAAGGAGGATATGCCCCGGATTTGTCCGGAGAAGATGAGGCGCTGGATTATCTGGTGGCGGCAATCGCGGAAGCCGGATATACGACAGAGCAGGTAAAAATCGCCTTGGATGCAGCGGCGAGCGAGTGGACAGACGGAGAAGGGTACACTCTTCCCAAGGCGGGAACAAAGATGACAGCGGAGCAGCTAATTGATAAATGGGAAGCGCTTAGCGAGAAATACCCCATTGTTTCCTTGGAGGACGGACTTGGAGAGGACGATTTTGCAGGATGGGTGCAGATGACCCGGAGACTGGGCGGACGGATGGCGCTTGTAGGAGACGATTTGTTTGTAACAAATACAAAACGTCTGTATCAGGGTATACTGCAGGGTGCAGGCAATGCGATTTTAATCAAACCCAATCAAATTGGGACTTTATCGGAAACATTGGAAGTCATTCGAGTAGCCCAGGAAAACGGATATCGAACAATTATTTCACATCGGTCCGGGGAAACGGAGGACACCAGTATCGCTGATATTGCAGTAGGCGTGAACGCAGGCTATATCAAATGCGGCGCCCCCTGTCGGAGCGAGCGGGTAGCGAAATACAACCGCCTGCTGCGTATCGAAGCACAGCTGGGCAGCGCAGCAGTGTATGGAACCGGCGGAAAGGAATAAATATAAGGCCCCCTTGTGGGGAGGCTCAAAACATAAGGCTCCCTTGTACAAAGGGAGCTGTCTGCGCCAGCAGACTGAGGGATTGTTCCCCTTTTACAACCCCTCCGCCGCTAAAGCGGCACCACCCCGGCATCTCCTGCGGAGCTGCACCACAGGGGAGGCTTAGAATGTGAAGTCCCCCTTGTGGAGAGACTTAAAATGAAAAGGCCCCCTTGTGCAAAGGGGGCATCCCGCGAAGCGGGTGGGGGATTGTCCTTTTACAACCCCTCCGTCACGGCTATGCCGCGTCACCACCCTAGGAGTTGCGCAGCAACTCCCGCACTGGGGAGGCAAGAATCAATAAAAGCCTCCCCTAATGGGAGGCTTTTATTGATTGTGTTACGCTTTGTTTACGGAACCAAAAAGCTCCATCTTTTCCTTTACGGTATCTTTGATTGCCTGGGTACCGGGTGCCAGAACCTTTCTGGGGTCAAAGCCCTTGCCCTGGAGGTCCTTGCCTTCCTCGATATACTTACGAACAGCAGCGGTAAAGGCGATCTGACATTCTGTGTTTACATTAATTTTTGCAACGCCCAAGGAAATGGCCTTTTTAATCATATCCGCAGGAATTCCCGTGCCGCCGTGGAGTACCAGAGGCATGTCCCCAGTTTTCTGCTGGATTGCGTCTAATGTTTCAAAGGAAAGACCAGCCCAGTTTTCCGGATATTTTCCATGAATGTTGCCGATGCCGGCTGCAAGCATTGTCACGCCCAAATCTGCGATCATTTTGCACTCGCTTGGATCTGCGCATTCGCCCATTCCGACAACGCCGTCTTCTTCACCGCCGATGGCACCGACCTCTGCCTCCAGGGAAAGTCCCTTTTGTGCGCAAACATCAACGAGTTCCTTTGTTTTTGCAATGTTTTCCTCGATGGGGTAATGCGAACCGTCAAACATAATGGAGGAGAATCCGGCTTCAATGCACTTGTAGCAGTCCTCGTAGGTGCCGTGGTCCAGGTG
>JAGZAC010000221.1 GCA_018370615.1 Clostridiales bacterium | reverse complement strand
AGGAAATATTAAATAAATTCGATTTTCGGGTCGGTATGGAAGCGAGATCGATTTTGCGCATCCTGCTTGCAAATAGAGAGTATGGAGGTACCGAATGAGAAAACTGAACGCTCCCGGCGATTCGGTTCAAGATGTATTTTCGACGTGTATTGAAAGCTATCGGGATGCCGCGTTAAAAAACCGGCTCAGATCGATAGTTCCTGTTCTCTCTGATGAGGCATCGCGCTTTGAAGACTGTGTATTAACATCAAAGACCCATACTATTCCAACGGCGGACAATGTAGGCGGGGTGGTTAGCAAGGCTGAGATGTTGGACATTTATGAATCCAAGTTTGTAAAGGGGACTGGCCGGCCATATTACGATAAATATATGTCGCTCCCCACGAATGGAAAATGTCCATTCTGTGGGATTGGCACTGTGAGCACGTTGGATCACTATTTGCCGAAATCCAAATATCCTGCACTGGCAATCACACCTAAAAATATGATCCCGGCCTGTCGGGACTGTAATTTGGGAAAGAAAAGGACATTTTCTCCTCAGAACTCAGAGGAGGAACCGTTACATCCGTATTTTGACGATGTTGAACAGGATATCTGGCTGTCCGTGAGATTTGAAGTTGCGGGCAAAGAGTTAGTTCCTACCTATTTTGTGCGGAAACCTGTAGCGTGGAACGACTTGCTGTTCAGGCGGGTTGAGAATCATATGGTTTTATATAATCTATACACATCCTACGCAGTGCATGCCGCCGAAGAAATTACAGGCCGATCGGGTATATGGCATGTCTTTCTCGATAGATGTGGTGAAGATTTCCTTGCGGCATCCTTTCATGACGAGGCGGTTAGCAGGGAACAGTTGTTCTTAAATTCATGGCAGTCCGCACTTTACCGCGGATTGGAGGAGCATATTGATTTTGTAACCCAATGGCTGCGATTATGAACACCCCCACCTAATCCGAACAGTTCCCATGAAACTGACGGATTAGGTGGGGCGTTTTATGACTGAAAGATTTATCATAGCAAGGTTTTCGGCCATTTTCATATTTACGATGGAAATGAAATATAAAGGCACAAAAAGTTTGAAATCAGCTTTCAAAACTGAAATTTTCGGAATCCGAACCCCTATGTAGCATGAATACATGGCTCACCTTTAATACACTTTCGCCATTTGATATGGTATCCGGTTTTTCAATATGCGATGAGGTTGCCCTGTATATAGGATTTGATGGAAGAGTCAATCTCTCTTGAATCCTGTTTCAGAGGCATATCCCTTCGATAAAGTTATTCCGTTTTGAACGATGCGAAAAATGATTTGGCGACTGCATTGTTATGGGGGTTACAGAGATAGAAAATGACTGTACCATTGCATGCTCATAAAGTAACTGCCAGAAACGATGGAAGGCATATTGTGCCCCTAACCATTGTAGAACAGAAGTTCAAGTTCAGAATTGAGTTACATCCTTGCGCCTTTGAAAGTGGAGGTGATGAACTGTGTACTGTTCCTAATGCTTTGAATAAATTTATAAGATTTGGTCAATAATGAAGATATGGAATTTTGGGGTAAATGCTTTGCAACTGCATCTTTTTTGTCCACACAATACAAAACTAGAAATCGCTGCAGTTTTTACTGCGGCGATTTCTCATTGGATCGCCCCATCAGCTCTGCCGGTGGGGCGGCCCGTAAAAAGAGCTTTAATATCAAACATCGAGTGAAGTGAGCCGCTAACATGAACCTTCCACTAATAGAAATCTGCTATTAGAACGGTGATTGCCCGTTTACGGGCTGTATGGCAAGTGATGCAAGCGGAATAAATTTCCATGTATCTTGAGACGCTTGCCGGTAATAGGCTCTTATAGGGCCTACGCAAGCCTCCGGCTTAACCGGCGGTTATGGCTTGACCACAGACGGATTTTGCTTTGATTATCGGAAGGATTCCTCGTACGGGGAATCCTCTTTTGTTTATTGCAGCGCAGATCATGGGGCCGCACTCTTCAGCATCCTGTCCAGTCCCCAATGGCTGGAATCTGCTCACAGACATGTGCCGGGGCGGCGGACTGTTCCAGCTTGACCTGGAAGGGACGTCAAGCCAGAGAAGAAGCTTTTTATAATTCCGGCAGTGCCCAGCGGCGGTTGGTGGAAGAGTGGCCTGCTGCTTTGGGATTCGGATCGCTGATAACGAATTTTCCGCTCACCGATGCGCAGTTTTCATGCCGCAAAGTCCGGACCCTCCCGCCGGAAGAACAACCGTCTGCCTTGGCGGCTGGCTCTTATAAGAAATACCATACGCCTCTTCCGCCGTGCGTATTGAGCCGTTTAGGGCGGCAGAGCGGTTTCTTCCCACGAAAAGCGGCTTTTGCCTTGCGGGACATACTGCGCTGCAAGGCGGCGGAAAGGGGTTCCCTTTGTCGGGACGCGAGAGAACAAAACAGCCCCCCCTTCGGAATGCCCGAAGGGGGGCTGCGGATCTATCAGAGCTGCTTGACCGTGTAATACACCGCCAGGGCAAAGACCACTATGGCCAGGGCCCACATGGCGTAATAGGCGATGGTGCTGCTGAACAGAGCGATGGCCAGCGCCACGACGGACAGGCCGCAGGCCGCATAGATGGGCATGGGATCCGCGCCGGCAGTCAACACCTGAAGATTGCCCAGCTTGCCGCCATTCTTGTCCGCCTTGTTGGTGAGGAAAGCCGCTACGATCAGTACCACGATATAGACTACCGCAGCGATCCGGACATAGGTACCCAGGAAGATGCTGTCCAGCACCCGCCGGCAGACCCACAGGGCGATCAGGGAGGCACCCAGGATGGTCAGGGACCAGGAGCACTCCCGATCGTACAGATTCCACAGAATGCCCAGCAGCATGACCACCGGAACCACCACGCACAGGAAGGTGAGAGCGGAGTCGTAGAAGGTGCGGATCATCCAGGCGGAACCGCCCAGGAAAACGCCGGCGGCAAACACCGACCAGCCGATCCAGCGGCGCTTGGTTTGCTGGCGCCAGACGATGCCCAGGACCAGACCGATCACAGCCACTGCCGCACCCGCGGCCATCAGATAGGGCAGTGCGGCGTCGCATGCGAGAAGCTCATTGGCGGTGCCGTTCACATAGAAGCGGCGGATGACCAACAGATAGATCTCCGCCACGCAGCCGGCCAGAAAAAACTTGAGCGCGTTGTGCATGGGCTCGTTCCGCTTTACCGGCTTGGATTTACTGACAGGATTTTTGGACATATAGGACAACCTCCAGGGTGTTTGTTCCGAAAATAGCCGCGGGAAAACATGCGCTTCCGCTGGCATACTATGATAGTATAGCAGATATTTCGTGCCTTTGCAAGGGGAAGGAGCCAGACTTTTCCCTTTTTTCCAACAGGAGTCAGGATTGCCGGTTGAGATTTGCCCGGGGGCGTGGTATACTCCTCTATTATGAGATTTTTTGCGAAAAATACTGATGACAAGAGGAATTTGCTTATGAAACGTTTGGGCGCACTGCTGGCGTCACTGCTGCTGGCGGGGAGCCTGACCGCCTGCGGCGGCACTGCGGCGCAGGAGATGCAGAGCATACAGGTCTTCGCCATGGACACGGTGATGGGCCTGCGGGCCTGCGGCGGGGAGACGGAGGCGGCGCTTGCGGCGGCGGAAGACGAGATCTACCGCCTGGATGAGGCGCTCTCCCGCACCCGGGAGGACAGCGCAGTGTCCCGGTTGAACAGCGCGGCGGGGGGGACGCCGGTGGATGTGGGGGAGGAACTCCGCGACCTGATTGCCCGGGCCCTGGATTTCAGCGCTGCCACAGACGGGGCCTTTGACATCACCCTGGCGCCGGTGTCCTCTGCCTGGGGCTTTACGGAGGACACCTACCGGGTGCCGGAGGACGCTGAACTGGCGTTGCTGCTGCCCTGCGTGGGGGCGGAGCATGTCCACCTGGAGGAG
>JAGZAC010000220.1 GCA_018370615.1 Clostridiales bacterium | reverse complement strand
TCAGAAAGGTGGGAGACCGTGAATGACGTGAAAAGAGATATGTTAAGCAATACATATTGGTGCAATGAGAATACGAAAAGGGAATATCGGGAATCAGAGCATCAAAAAGCCCTGTTTGGATGGGCACTGCTTCAGCGTAGGGAATATCCGGAGCTGGATTTGCTGTTTCATATTCCCAACGGTGGGAGCAGGCATTCTGCAGAGGCGGCAAATCTAAAGCGTCAGGGAGTAAAGGCCGGGGTGCCCGATTTGTTTCTTCCGGTTCCCCGGGCAGATTATCATGGGCTGTTTATTGAATTGAAGGCTGGACGGGGCCGGCTGTCGGAGAAGCAGGAGGCATGGCTGACGGCCCTAAGCCAGCAGGGATATGCGGCGATGGTGTGTTACGGATGGGACTGTGCCGCAGAAGAGATTGTGAAGTATTTGGAGATGCGGTGAGGTAGATTTGAAGTACCGCCTATACAAACGAATGGAGGAAAGCTAAATGAAAACGATGAAAGTTAAACTTACATTTACGGAGGGTATACTTGGAACCAGTCCGTCAGACAAAGAAATATACAGAACATATATAGGGAGCAAAGCGCCTGATGCAAACACTGTCGATGAGGAAGTGGAAGCGTTAGGAGAAGATGCAGTGGTAGAAAGAGCGATGACTGTATTTCCGAGAAGTAAAGACGGTATTCCATTTTTGTATGATTATCAGATTAAAGGGTTTTTCAAGGACTGTTGCGGCGGGTTGCGTAAGATATCTGCGACAGCCTCATCAAAAATCAAGGCGTTTAAGAAAGAAATCGACCGCTTGATTTTTCCTTATCCACGTGAAATTCCATTTGAAAATTATGGAGAGATAAGGGAATGTCAAAGACCCTTGAGAGCGTCTACTCCTCAAGGGGAGCGTGTATCTCTGGCTATAAGTGAGGAGATCCCGGCTGGAGCGAGCATTACATTTGAAATTAATATGTTATCGGATGAACACGAAAAGGCAGTGCGTGAATGGCTTGACTACGGGAGATTCTCCGGCATAGGACAGTGGCGCAACAGTGGAAAAGGGCGCTTTATTTGGGAGGAAATGCAATAATGTAACGCAAAAGCTTTGCGTTGCATAGTACGGCACAGCAATGACGCGCGACGCATGGCAAAGGCGGTGACAGGTGACGCTTGGCGGTGAAACGCATAGCAAAGGCAAAGTTGTGCCGTGACAGGCAAAGCAATGCGACGCAAGGGAAGAGCGAAGCAGGGCATAGCAAAGGCGGAGCTTAGCGGAGAAAGGCGATGAAGGGCTTAGCGGTGGCGATGAGTGGTTGAGCAGGCAAATGAGATGCGGTGAGGAGGGAATATGAGTGCGGATATTGGTGGCATGTGAAGAAAGTCAGGCGGTTACGATTGAAATGAGGCGGCTGGGGCATGAAGCGTACAGCTGCGACATAGAACCCTGCAGCGGTGGACATCCGGAGTGGCATATACAGGGAGATGCTATCAAATACATAAATGGTGACCAGGCAATTTTCCGGACGATGGACGGGGTGGGGCACATTACCCCCAAAAGATGGGATATGATTATCGCACATCCTCCCTGTACATACCTCACCGTTGCGGGTAACAGGTATTTCAATGTTGAAAGGTATGGAGCCAAAGCCTTGGAGAGATATTCAAAAAGAGAGCAGGCACTCGGATTCTTTATGAAATTTATAAATGCGGATTGTGACCGTATAGCCGTGGAAAATCCGGTAGGAGTAATCAGTACACGCTATAGGACGCCGGATCAGATCATTCATCCGTATCAGTTCGGGCATCCTGTCAGCAAAAAAACCTGTCTGTGGCTGAAGGGACTTCCTTTGCTGAGCCCTACAGAAGAGGTTGATCCGGAACTGATTCACAGCCGGGGAAAAAGCGGCGGATATTCCGGTGCGAGCTGGCACGTACGGGATGAGAACGGAAAGATAATACCGTGGAACGATCCTCGCACGGCAAAATCCCGCAGTAAAACATTCCCCGGTATTGCAAAAGCCATGGCAGAACAATGGGCGGGACAAGCTTTATAAGGAGAGGAAAACGATGCATTTAACGGAGTTTGCAAAAGAGGTACATAAGAACGCAGTGGAGCACGGATGGTGGGAAGAGGAACGCAGCTTTGGAGAGATTGTCGCTCTTTGTCATTCAGAACTTTCCGAGGCGCTGGAGGAATACCGCAACGGGATGCCTGAACTTTATTACAAGGATGGCAAGCCGGAGGGCCTGGCTGTAGAGCTGGCCGACTGCATTATACGGATTCTGGATTACTGCGGCAAGGAGGGCATTGACATAGAGGAGGTCATTCGGACGAAGCACGAATTTAACAAGACGCGGCCACACAGGCATGGAGGGAAACGATTGTGAAGAAAAACGAAATATATGTATGCTTTGTAAGACATGAAGAAGGGGGACAGCAGTATTTGTTTGACTGCACCAAGTTCAGGTATGATATATGGCCCGGGGTCTCCGTTGACTGTGATACCTCACGAGGTATCACCAATGGAACAGCAGTTTCCGGCCCAATCCGTATAGAAGGAGCCTCTCGAGATATTGAAATGTTGATCAAAGCAATCGGAGGATATACACCATTAAGAGAAATCCTTTATGTTGAACAAAAACAAACATACAGTCTCACAGAAGAAGAGCGAGCGGAAATCGCAAAGAAATGGCTAAAGGACAAGCTCGATTCTGATCTTCCATTCTAAGGAGCACATATGAGGAACAACACAAACAAAATCTGCCCTGAGAACGCGAAAAGTCTCTGCCCGATCTGCAGAAGCTGTCCAAAGAATGCAAAGGTATGTTCTTTTAAGAAGTGTGCCGGGTACAGAAAATGGTTTCGCACAGTTTGGAGGGAGATACGGGAAAAGTGGAAGCGGGAGTAGTGGTTTACATAGGATATGTGATGACACTTGCTACTGTTGTGGGTACGGTAGCGAACAGTCTTGGAAAGCGCTGGTGCTTTCTTGTATGGCTTTGCACCAATGCGTTCTGGTGTGTCCATAATATTTGGATTATGCAGTATGCCCAGGCACTGCTGTATGCATTTAATTTCGTTATGGCGATTGTAGGATTTGTGAAGTGGAAACGATAAGCGAGGGAGAAAATCCCGGGGGATTTGGTATAATCAGGAGGATATATGACGATAGAACGTCTGAATCAACTGAATAGCTTGAAAAAGGAAATCAGGGATTTAGAAAGGCGCCTCTATGATATTGAGACGATTGCGACAGGTACAACACAGACGATCACAGGAATGACGTTCGCTGGCGGTATATCTGACAAGACATCTCTTGCGGCAGAAATCGCCGATTTAAGAGCATTTCTCCAAGAAAAAATAGTAGAGGCGCTATTGGAATTTCATCAGTTGATGGACTATATATCTAGTGTACAAGATAGCCATATCAGAAGAATACTGATCTATCGATTTGTCGATGGGAATTCGTGGACGAAAGTAGCTATGCGAATGGGCGGAGGGAATACAGAGAATAATGTGAAAAAAGCATGTTATAGATATTTGCGAAGAAATTAACTTGAAATTTAACTAAGGAGGGTCAAATATGAAAACACCAGCAAATGCAAAGCTTTTTTTGGGTCGAAATCGTACGTTTCCAATAGAGAAAATCCATTTTAAAACGCAACAGGTGACTTTACGAGAAAGCGAAAAAGTATATAACACTGTATCAATAAAAAATGTAGAATTTGATTTTTCTGATTTCACCAAGGCAGAAATTATAGAGTTTCAAAGACTTTTCGTCTGATAACATTTACATAGGCTGTTTTTTATGTTATTATTACTGTAATATAAAATTAGGCTTTTATGGAGAATGTTATGGGGCGCAAAATATTTGTTTCTTACAAATATGCGGATAGTAATGTGAAAAGAATCAGTGGAAATATATGGCACAGTGATTCAGTAAGAACA
>JAGZAC010000219.1 GCA_018370615.1 Clostridiales bacterium | reverse complement strand
TATTATGATCGCTCACCGCCTGTCCACCCTGCGGGACGCGGATACGCTGATGGTGATCGAAAACGGAAAGGTGCCGGAAACCGGTACACACGGGGAGCTTTTGGAAAAAGAGGGCATTTATCATAAGCTGTATATGCTCCAGTATGAAGCGCTGAAAAATGCCGGGATTCAGGAATAAGGAGGTATATTATGGAAACAAAAGAAAGAAACACAGAGACGACAGAAGCCATACGGGAGCTTTCCGATGTGGCGGAAATACGGTACCTCCACGGGGAAAATACGGAGATTTTTTTGAAAAACAGGTTTCCTGCGGCCAGAATCCGGATTCAGCAGGAGGACGGAAGCGAGACGGTAGAAGAGCACAACCGGATCTGGCTGCATCGATCCTTTCCCTTTGATTTGCTGGAGGCGTACATATCTGTGCAGAACAAGGAGCAGGAGGAAATTGGGCTGATTCGCTCTCTGGAAGCGTTTGACGAGGATGCTCGGGAGATTTTGCGGGGAGAGCTGGAACGCAAGTACTATACGCCAAGGATTATAAGGATTCTATCTCTCAAGGAGGCCCACGGGTATTCCTTTTGGAGCGTGGAAAGTGACGCCGGCACATTGCAGTTCACCCTGCAGGATACCTTCCGCAGTCTGCTGCGGGTGGGAGAGGATAAGGTATATGTTTTTGACAATTACGGAAATCGATATGTAATTGAAAGTCTGAAGGGGCTGGACCGGCGCAGCCTGCGCAGGATCGAACTGTATTTGTAAAGGGGGCTGCAATGGAACAATGTATTACCCGGATCCAGTTTAATCTGGATCCGGACAACAAAACGGTAAAAGGACTAGTGGAGATCTATACAGACGGTCTGCGGGTGACTGCAGGTGAAGAAGAAAAATGGATTCCCATGGAGGGAATTCGGGAATTTCGGTGTGATGTGGGCGTAGGCAGCGTAGCGCTGGAGATTCGCCGAGAGGACGGGGAGCACCTGGTCTGCCGGGGTACCATGGACTATCTCGCCGTATTTTCTGCGGCGGCAAAGCGGATGAACCGTTTTTTGGATGGCGCCATCCCTACAGAGGAGTGGATGCACTATAAAAAGGCACTTTGCCCCAAATGTCATCGCCCCTATCTGCCGGATTCGGAAATCTGTCCCCGGTGCACCAAAAAGGGCGGCTATTTACGGCGTTTGTGGAAAATGGCAAAATCCAGCAGAGGCTATATCTATTTGTCCGTGTTGATTTTTATTGCCGTTGCGGCGCTGAATCTGGTGCTGCCATATCTCAATCGGGTATTGGTAGACGATTATATCAAGGCGGATCAGCTTCCTGTAGTTAGCCAGTACGTTCTGGCGGTATTGATGATTTTGCTGGTAACCTTTGCAGTGCGACTTCTTGGAATCTTCCGCAACTTTGCCCAGGTGCGTGCCGGTACGAAGCTCATTGTCACGCTGCGGCAGGCACTATTTCAAAAGATTGAAGCCCTGTCTCTGTCCAAGGTCTCCAAGCGGACGGCGGGGGAACTGATGAATCGGGTTACCAAGGATTCTACGCAGATACAGGACTTCTTTACCAGCGATGTGGGGGGACTCATCGAACAGGTATTCACCCTTCTCAGTTTGGGCATTATTTTGTTTGTGTATGACTGGCGTCTTGCTTTGATGATTCTACTGCCGGCACCTCTGGTCATGCTGTCCCATCGGCTGATGTGGCGGTTTTTGGGACCGCGTTATCATAAGCAGTGGTGGTGCGGCAGCCGACTGTATGAGACGCTGTATGATATTTTCTCCGGAATTCGGGTGGTAAAGGCTTTCGGCATGGAGAAAAAGGAAGAGGATCGATATGACGCGGTAAATTTGCGGGAAACAAAGGTGCGGGCCAGAAATGAAACGTATTTTGCAGTGATTTCCCCTGTGACAAACTTTTTGATGGGTGTAGGTGAGTTTTTTCTGCTGTATTATGTGGGAAATCAGATTTTGGATGGAACCATGACGCTGGGGGCCATGCAGCAGTTTTCGGCATATGTGGCGATGATCTACGGCCCTTTGCGGTGGCTGTCCTTTATGCCCCGTCGTCTTGCCCGTACCATGACGTCTGTCGTCCGGGTATTTGACGTATTGGATGAGACAGAGGACGTGGCAGACAGTGCAAACGCTGTACACAAGTCGATTGTGGGAAATATTCAGCTGGAAGGGGTCTCCTTCGGGTACGAGGATTCCAAGGACGTACTGCGCAAGGTGGATCTGGAGATAAAACCCGGGGAGATGATCGGCATTGTCGGCCGTTCCGGCGCTGGGAAATCAACCCTCATCAACTTGGTTATGCGTATGTATGACCCGGACGACGGCGTTATCCGAATCGATGGAACGGATTTGCGGGAGATTTCTCAGCATTCTCTGCGCAGTCAAATCGGCGCAGTACTTCAAGAGACATTTTTATTTACCGGAACGCTGCTGCAGAATATCTGTTATTCCAAGCCGGATGCTACCTATGAGGAGGTCATCACTGCCGCAAAGCTTGCAGGGGTGCATCCCTTTGCAGTGAAGCTGCCGGATGGTTATAATACGCTGGTGGGAGAGCGGGGGCATACCTTGTCCGGCGGGGAGCGCCAACGGGTGGCCATTGCCAGGGCCCTGCTCCACAACCCCAAAATTTTGATTTTGGATGAGGCTACGGCGTCTTTGGACACGGAAACGGAGAAGGACATACAGGACGCCCTGCAAAAGCTCATTGCCGGAAGAACGACCATTGCTATCGCGCATCGACTGTCCACTCTTCGGAATGCTACCCGGCTGGTGGTGCTGGACCATGGCAGCATAGCAGAGGTGGGAACCCACGATGAGCTGCTTGCAAAAGAAGGCCTGTATTATGAGCTGGTAATGGCGCAGCGGCAAATGTCGAAAATGCCTGGCGAATTGGAACCGACTGAACAACCTGCATAAAAATTTATAGAAAAAACACCGGGATTTTTCCGGTGTTTTTTCTGAAAATACTTCACATAAATTAGAAAAAGTGATATAATTGGTTTGCTTAGGTATCGCTTGTAAACAAAGACACGGTCTTTACATACGATACCCAGTAAGGAGGTATATGTATGCACAAACATATTCAGCGGCTTGTGAGTGCGGCTCTGTTTGCCGCGGCGATTTTTGTAGCGACGATGATGCTGAGTGTTCCGCTGCCGGGAAGCGGCTACGGAAACTTTGGAGACGTATTTGTCATTACTGCCGCGTTTTTCCTAGGGCCTGGCTGGGGGTTTGCCGCCGCTGCGATTGGTTCGGCCCTTTCCGATATTGTCCTTGGGTTTGCCCTGTACGCACCGGCTACCTTTGTGATTAAAGGGTGCATGGCGCTGTTGTTTGCATATCTTTGCCGGTCTGTACGGCCGCGGGGATGGTTTGTTTTTGTGGCCGCTCTAGCGGAGTCAGTGATGATCGGCGGATATTTTCTTTACGAATGTCTGCTGTATACGCCGGCAGTTGCCCTTGCCAACATTCCGGGAAACCTTGCCCAGGGTGTGTTCGGCCTGGTGCTTTCTTCCATCATTGTAATCACCGTTTCTACCAGCAAGCCTATTATGCAGTATGCGGCTGCATGGAAGAAAAAATAAGTTTAGTCTTCGCGCCGTACGCGATACGTGCGAATATATATACGACGCAGCTGCCCCGCGGGAGCACCCTGTGCTATGCCTTCCTTTGGATCGTCATAGACGATGGTGATTTCCCCGGGGCTGCTTTCAAATGCGCTGTTATATCCGGAGGGACTTTTGTCCCACTTGCCGTCGCATGGTTCTATAATGTGCGGCTCACTCCAAGTATGGCCGCCATCCGGGGAGAAGAGCAGGATGGTATGGATATGGCCGGAAACACAGACAAGAGTTCCGTCTGCCATGGTGAACAGCTTGGGAAGAACGCCCCAGTCACAGATGGGATAGGGCGCTTCCCAGGTT
>JAGZAC010000218.1 GCA_018370615.1 Clostridiales bacterium | reverse complement strand
GACTCAGGTCACAATTATTGGCCTGGTCGGCGACACTTCTCATGTGGACATGGACTCAATTCTGGCTCATCAAGATATTGTAGAGCGGGTAACTCGTGTGCAGGAACCATATAAAATGGTCAACCGCAAATTTCATCCGCAAAACACAGTAATTACGTTGGACAATGGTCTGCAAATCGGCGGCAATCAGGTGGTGGTTATGGCCGGCCCGTGTTCGGTGGAATCAGAAGAACAGATCATAGATGTCGCCAGAAAGGTCAAATCCTCCGGCGCTCATATTCTCCGCGGCGGGGCATTCAAACCTCGTACTTCTCCATATGCTTTCCAAGGTTTGCGGGCAGAAGGGGTAGAACTGTTGCTGAAAGCAAAAGAGGCCACTGGCCCAGAGGGCTGGTAATCCTCCATTGCCCGAGTCCGCGCTTTCGGGCTACAAGGCCCCCATGCGAGATCAATGGGCCGAAATTTCTGAAAATCTCAAGAAAATGCTGGATTCCGGCGTTTTTAAAGTCTGGATCGCCCCGTTGCGTGCCAGGCTGGAGGACGGGGCGTTGTGCCTTGCCGCGCCCAACGCCTTCATGGCCGGTTGGCTGGAAAGCCGGATGCTTTGCACCCTGCGCGAGGCCGCGGCCCCGGTGCTGGGGCTGGCGCCCGAAGCCGTGGACCTGCGCATTGAGATTGCCGGAAATGACCGGAATGCCGCCCCGGAGGCTGCCTCCTCAGCGGATCTCGCCGCTCGGGTTTTGCCGCGGCGGCAGGCCAGCCTGCCCATGCCCGCCGTTGCGCCCGCGTTCCGGCGGGAAGCGGCCTGGCGCTACCGTTTCGAGGATTTTGTGGTGGGGCCCAGCAACAGCGTGGCCGTGGCCGCCGCGCAGGACGTCTGCCGCAGCGGCGGCGACGTGCGGACGCTGTTTGTGAACTCCGCCTCGGGCCTCGGCAAGACGCATCTGGCCCAGGCCGTGGGCCAGAGCCTCAGCCGGAACAGCAGTACACCAAGGAAGAATACGCCGCCATGAAGCAGGCCGAACGGGAGGATACCTGGGCAAGAGTCAACGCACAGGCCGAGTCGGTGTTCAAGGATGACGAATCCATGAAAGGCTTTCTCAATTTCATGGCGAACTGCACGCCCCAGAGCACCCGGAATCTGCTCATTCTGTATGAGCAGAACACTGAAATCACCCATCCCCGCACCTTCGATAAATGGAAGGAAGCCGGACGCTCCATCCGTTCCGGCGAGAAAGGGTACACCTTCTTTGCCGATCAGGAATACACCAAAGAGGACGGTACCATAGCGAATGGTTATACCATCACAAAAGCCTACGACATTTCTCAGACCAGAGGCCCCCAGCCCCTGCCGCCCCAGCAGCATCTGCCGGAGGAAATCATCGCCACCATGGTAGAAAACAGCCCTGTTCCGCTTGCCATCTCCGATCAGCTTCCCCAAGGGGTGCAGGCGCAGTATGTGCCGAAACAGCGCACCATTTTTGTCCGAAACGGGATGGATGAAACCGCAACCATCTGCGCCATTGCCCGTGAGCAGGCCCACGCCAGCTTCGATATGGTGGGCAGCGGTTACTACCGGCAGGCGTATGCGGCCCAAGCCTACTGCGCGGCCTATGTGGCGGCGCAGAAATTCGGCTTGGATACCTCCGCCTTTCATTTCGACAAGGTGTGCCAAAGCTATGCGGAAAGGAGCGCGGACGATAAGCGCGGCTTTTTGGGCGACGTCAAACGGGCCGCCTATGCCATCAACCGGGACGTCCAAAGGAGCTTCCGGGATTTGGAGCAGACCATCCAGCCGGATGAGTTCTCCGTCGCAGCGCCCAAGCCCGCCAAGGCTGCCAAATCCAAGGCGGAGAAAGAGCCGGAACGATGAGGGCTGATCGTTTTCCGTTTGTTTTCTTTTGTGCGGTAGCTTTCCGCCAGCCGTTGTGGTATGGTGGTTGTGAAAAAAGAGAAAGGAAGGGATCGCCATGACAAAGCAGCGACTGGTGAAAATGACCTGCGGGGACCGGAACATACTCGTCAAGGCGCTTCGCAGCGCGCAGGAATCGGTTGAGCCTGAACTGTCCGGCAAACTGCAGCTATTTATTGATCGAATCCTCAGCATGCCAAAGCGCAGGCTGTACCTGAACGATGAGGAGTACCAGTACGCCACGCTGTGCTTAAACGGGATGCGGAACGACTATCTGGCGGCAGACCGAAGCTGCGGCGGGATCGACCGTCTGCTCTTAAAACTTGTCCGCGCCAGCTACAGAAGTATCGTCAGCAGATAAAGAACTGCTTTACCCCCGGAGCCTTTGGAAACGCTTTTCCATGGGCTCCGGGGGATTTTTTTGTTTTCACGGAAAGGAAGGATATTTTTTGATTCGATAACCACAAGAAAAAATCCATGGTGGGTGTGGCTTCTGCCGTTGCCCATCGTCTGGTGGCTGGCCCTATTGACAGCCGGAAGCTGGAGCGAAGGGATGAACCTCGTGGATCTGCTGGGGAAGCTCTCAGCCGCCATGAACAGCCCCTTTTCTGTTCATTGGACGGGATATTCCGCCCGGTGCCTGCTGTTTTTTACTCTTGCATATGGAATTGTTGTCCTTGTGATCGTTTCCAGCCGGAAGAACACCCGCAGGGGCGTGGAGCATGGCTCCGCCAAGTGGGGCGATGTATTCCAGATTGTAAAGAAATACCGGGATAAGAAGAACCCCAAGGAAAACCTCATCCTGACCCAGCATTTCCAGATGGGGATGGATGGCCATAAGCACAAGCGCAACACCAACGTGCTGGTCATCGGGGGCTCCGGCGCTGGCAAAAGCCGTTCCTACGCCATTCCCAACGCCCTCAACTGCGGGAACTGTTCGCTGGTCATCTGCGATCCAAAATCCGAAATCCTGCGGAAAACAGGCGGGGCATTGAAAGCCAATGGATACGAAGTGCGGGTATTTGACCTGTTAAACCCCGACGCCTCCTTCTGCTACAACCCCTTGGCCTATGTGCGGGACGATAAGGACGTGCTGCGCCTGATCGAAACTCTCATCCAATCCACCACCCCGCCCGGAGCACAGAGCGCCGATCCTTTCTGGCAGAAATCCGAAACCGCGCTTCTGCAGGCACTGGTTTTGTACCTCATGCACGAAGCGCCGCCGGAATAACAGAACTTCGCTATGGTGATGGAAATGCTGGCTGCTGCCGAGGTGCGGGAGGAAGATGAGGAATACGAGTCGCCTCTGGACATCCTGTTCGCAAGGCTTGAAATGCGGAACCCGGAGAGCATCGCCGTGAAGCAATACCATGTCTTTAAGATGGGGGCGGGCAAAACACTCAAGAGTATCCTGATTAGTGTGGGCGTTCGGCTGTCGGCCTTCAACCTGCCGCAGATTGCAAGGCTGACCTATACCGACGATCTCCATCTGGAGGAAATGGGCGAGAAAAAGGTGGCCCTGTTCTGCTGTATTCCCGACAGCGATAAATCCCTCAATTACCTTGTAGGCATGATTTACGGACAGCTCATCCAAACCCTGTACTTTGTAGCAGACCGGAAATACAAGGGCAGGCTGCCGGTGCCGGTCCATCTGCTGATCGACGAGGCCCCCAACATCGCCCTGCCCACAGACAACTTTCTGCCGTGGCTTTCCACCATGCGAAGCCGCAACATCTTTTGCAGCTATATCGCGCAGAATATGGCGCAGATCAAGGCGCTGTTCAAGGAACAGTGGGAATCGCTGGTGGGGTTGTGCGACGAGTTTCTCTATCTCGGCGGCAATGAAAAGGAAACCCACAAATACGTTTCCGAGCTCATGGGCAAGGAAACATTGGATACGAACACCTATGGCCGCAGCCGTGGGCGAAGCGGCAGCTTCAGCGTGAACGACCAGCAGACAGGCCGGGAACTGCTTACTCCCGATGAGGTGCGAATGCTGGATAACCGCAAGGCTATCCTGTTCGTC
>JAGZAC010000217.1 GCA_018370615.1 Clostridiales bacterium | reverse complement strand
CTGCTGCACCGCTATATCCGCAAGGCAATACAGCTGACAGTGAATACGATACACACCGTCTTCCTCCAAGGAGGCAGTAGTGGTTTTCTGCAGCAGCTGTGCGTCTGCCAGCGTTTCTTTCAGCATAGCTCTGTACTCCTGATAGGCCAGCGTCTTGGCCTCCTCCTCTGTCAGAGTAACCTGCTGCAGTTCATATTCCTCGTACACCTCTGTCTGTACCCATAAAGGCAGGGCTACACTGTCAAACAGATAAATCTGCCTTTCGGAATATATTGTATCATAAAAGTCATAGGGAATTCCACTATTTAGGAAAAGATTTGCTTTGAATTGAAAAAAAGTGAAGGATTTTTTTGTGCTGCTGCGCCCTGTGGGCACCTTTTGCTCTGTTTCTAGGGGAACCTCTACGGTAAAATCCCGATTTACTCTGGCATAGACTTCGCCTGCGGCGCTTTCATACCGAAGTCCCGTTTCCCCATAACTGATGACACCGCTGAGAAGGAGCTCTCCCTTGCGTACTGTGTCGCCGATGGCAACCTGCGGCTTTCCCTCATACGCCGCAATCTGCTCTATTTGCCCGTCTTCTGCCGCAACTACGTTGTAATTTTCATTTTTATCTTCTTCACTTCTGCCCGCCAGTGTTTCCCGCACCTCCACATGGGCATGGGTTCCGTCCATATTAACCGAAATCCACGCAATATCCGGACACTGCAGAAGAAACGTATTGTGCAGCTTTGCAAAATCAATATCTTTATAAGAATCCCCCACGCCGCAGCCGAGCTTTTGCAAAAGGCTAATAATCTCCGCATCCTCTACCTGGCTGTTGCCGGTGACCTCCACACACCAAATCCGTCCGCCGGAGATTGCCACAAGAAACACAAAAATCAACGCACCAACTGCCATCCCCCAGCGCCTTCGGTATCGGCAAAAGATTTCCGGAAGCCCAGACAGTTTTCCCAGCTCCCAGGTAATTCCATTGGCCGTAAATGCTCGCTCCAGAAGCTTTCTTTTATAGGACGGCACTATAAAACGGAGGCTGCCGTCCGCATCCTTCTCCAAATGCTCATATGGAATGTCCAGCCGCGCCAGTAAATTGAGCGCACCTACGCTCCAGGTCTTTTGTACTAAAAATGCACGACTACCCAAAAGAAAAGAAAGAAACTTCACTCTGCATCACCGCCAAATTTAATTTCTGTTATACACCCTTCAATACTTAAAATATCGCCGCGAAATACGGACAAGCAGAGATGATGTCCGTTGATTACCACCTGGCCGGATATTGTATTGACAACAATTTTTGTATTATCATAATCTACGATTCCCCGGCATCCGGAAAGCAGCAGCTCTCTGTCTCCGTGAACTTCTATCATGGAGCAGTGACCTACCGCGGTTCCCAGCTTCGATAGAATCTGCCGGTCTTCATGATTGTTTTTTTCTGTTTTCACGATACCTCCGAAAATTTTTCCGCCCTTCGGCATATGTTTTATTGAAGCCTGATATGATTTTCCCAATAAAAGATATGCCGACGTCTCCTTTTCCATGCAGGGAACGCCGTACAGAAATCATTCGTGAGGACAATTGATGAAAAAATTAAAATTACAGGTATTGGCAGTCGGCCTACTCCTTGCCGGAATTTTGCTGACAGTTTTCTCCGAAAGGGCGTCCACATATACGCTGGACGGTCTGCTTCTGTGTGCCACCAAAGTCATTCCCTCCCTTTTCCCCTATATGGTTATTTCTTCCCTGCTGGTTTACTCAGGTCTGGCCGCAAAGCTAGGAAGAATCCTCCCTGCCGCGGCAATCTTCGGTCTCCCCAGAGAGGCGGGTTCTTCCCTAATTTTGGGGGCAGTATGTGGGTTCCCGGTAGGTGCAAAAACGGCTGTGGATTTGTACAAAAGCGGCTGTGTCAGCAAAACAGAGGCAGAAGTCCTTATCAGCATCTCCAATAATACCGGCCCTTCTTTTGTAGTGGGCACTGTAGGAACCCTCTTCTGGGGCAGTCCCAGCTTCGGCTGGACTCTGTACTGTTTCCAGTTGATTGCTGCGGCTGCGGCCGGACTTTTTGTCAATCGTCTGCTTTTTCCTTATCAAGCCTCGAATTTGTCCGGAAAAACGTCCCAGTCCTCCCGTCCCTTTTCCCTGCTGTTTTCCACGGCAGTATCGGATGCCGCGAGCTCCTGCCTGTCTATCAGTGGCTTTGTCGCATTTTTCTACGTAGTCATTCGTTTTATAACTGCAGCCCTTTCCGCCGCCGGAACAGGACCTATTCTGCCCGGGCTGCTGGCCGCATTCCTGGAATTTACAACGGGAACTGCACTAAGCGCGGATCTCGGGGGATGGGCTGGTGCATTTCTCTGTGGCTTCGCCGTAGGCTGGGCAGGACTCTCTGTTTTCTTCCAAGCATGCTCCTTTGCCCTTCCGGCAGGACTGTCTCTCAAGCGAACTGCTGCAGTAAAATTCCTTCAGGGAATTTTGACAGGAGTGCTCTGCGCTGTATATGTGTCCGTTTTTTCTGTTGCGCCGGGAAAACTTTCTGTAGATGCGTTTTCCATATCAGGCTCCATGGGAGGCGCCGCCGTATTGTTTTTCGTTCTTCTTTTACTTGCTGCTTTCGCAAAACCAAAGAGGAATTTATAGAAAATTTGAAAACTCCTTGATTTATAACAGAAATTCTCATATAATAGAAGTAATAATGCCCAGGGGGGATAAAAATATGTCTGATGAAAAAATATGCGCCTACTGTGAGCTTGCCTGCCCCATTTATGATGCAGACGCGATGCTCTGCAAAAAAAGAGGTGTTGTTTCCAAGGCATACACCTGCAGAAAATTTTCCTTTGATCCCCTAAAACACAAACCGCCGCGTATGGCCGCAGCGCCAGAATTGGAATACGTGGACATTGACACCATATAACACCGGAGGAACCGATGATCATCGAAATTGAAGAAACAAGACACAAACTGACAAACTTCCGCAACGATATCAAAGAGCTGGGAAGCGCCCTGCGCATCGATGCGCTGCGGGAAGAAGTCGCCCAGCTGGAAGAAAAAACCTCTGCCCCGGATTTTTGGAACGATCAAGAGAACTCCGGCAAAATTCTGCGTCAAGTAAAGCAGTTAAAGGATAAAATTGAGCGGTACGATGCACTCAGCGCAAAGCTGGAAGATGCCATTACCCTTTGTGATCTGGCAATAGAGGAAGGCGACGAAAGCATGAAGGATGAAATTCTTGCGGAAGCCGCCGAAGTAGAAGCGCAGGAAGAAAAAATGCGCATTGAGGTACTCCTCTCCGGAGAATATGATCACAACAACGCCATTGTCAGCTTCCATCCCGGCGCCGGCGGTACAGAGGCCCAGGACTGGGCCCAGATGCTGTATCGCATGTACACCCGCTGGGGAGAGTCCCATGGATACAATGTGAAGCTGGTCGACTGGCTGGACGGGGATGAAGCGGGCATCAAATCCGCTACCATTATGGTGGAAGGCTTGAACGCCTACGGATACCTGAAAAGTGAAAACGGCGTACACAGATTGGTGCGGGTATCTCCCTTTGACGGGTCTGGCCGCCGACATACCTCCTTTGCTTCGGTGGAGGTACTCCCGGAGTTTGAAGACGACAACAGCATCGAGCTCAATGACGAAGATTTGGAAATCACCGCGCACCGTTCCAGCGGTGCCGGCGGTCAGCATATCAACAAGACAGATTCGGCCATCCGCATTGTGCATATCCCCACAGGGATTGTAGTAGGATGCCAGACGGAGCGCAGTCAGCTGCAAAACAAGGAAACGGCGTTGAAAATGCTGAAATCCAAGCTGATGGAAATCAAAGAGCGGGAAAAGCTGGAGCGCATTGAAGATATTCAGGGCAACAAAACCAACATAGAATGGGGAAACCAAATCCGCTCCTATGTATTTATGCCTTATACCCTTGTGAAGGATACCAGGACCGGATATGAAGACGGGAATATACA
>JAGZAC010000216.1 GCA_018370615.1 Clostridiales bacterium | reverse complement strand
TGTCCTTTCACCCAAATTGTTGTAAAAGGATGTAATCGATACCCCCAATTCAGGCATCCTCTGAATAAGTTCCTTCAACCCATCGTATTGGTCGCCCGCGAAGAATTGGAAGACCCCTCCAGACCGAGGCAGCTCTCCCACAGACGCCAGAGCATTAAATAAATTGGGAATCGCACTGAAATCTGTTCTTTCACCCAAATTGTTGTAAAAAGCCGTAACCGCCACGCCCAATTCAGGCATCCTCTGAATGAGCTCTCTCAATCCATCGTATTGGTCGCCCGCAAAGAACTGGAAAACTCCCCCAGACCTTGGTAATTCTTTGATAGCCGAAAGCGCATTGAATAAATTGGTTATTGCACTGTAATCTGTCCGTCCCCCAAGCGTGTCAAAGAAGCCCTCTGCATTCTCAGCAAAATCAGAAAGGTCGGTTCCAATATCCGCAAGACTTGTTTTCCCGGTAAAGAAGGATAGAAGCTTTTCCCCTGCCATCGTTAGGAAAAAAGCGCCCATAGCAGCCAGGAAATCCCCTACGCTGCCTAAATCCACACCATTAAATATTGCAAATGCAGGCTGTAAGTTCTCCGCAAAATCCGCTATGTTTTGCCCGATTGCAGGGAGCGAATCTGTAAGGCCCTCACCAATACCACCAATGAAGGAGCCAATCATATCCCCAAGGATATTGGTTATTTTGGTTAATACCTCCCCGCCTTTTTCAAGAAAATCATTGAAAAAGGGGATTTGAGATAACGCTCCAAAAACTTCAATGATTGCTGTCAGCCCTCCAAGTACCAAAGCGATATTTGCAAGCCCAGACAATACAGCAGGAAATGGAATCATGCCTACCAGTCCAGCAAAAACAGCCAGAACAGACCCGACTGTACCCAAAATTCCAATCAGGACGGTGACTTTTATCATTTCGCCAAAGTCAACACCGTCTTTGAACACTTTTGTGGCAATCCATAATAGGGCACCCATTCCAGCTACCACAATCGCCATGTTTGCAAGCCCTTTAGCCACAGTGGAAACCTTTACTTTCCCTGCGATTCCTGCCAGTTTCGCTATTCCTGCCCCAACAGCACCTAAAATGCCGGTCAGCGCAATGACCTTCAGCATTTCTCCAAAATCAACGCCGCCTTTGAACGCTTGCGTAGCTATCCAAAGTAAAGCACCCATTCCAGTGACAATTATCGCTATATTCGCAAGTCCTTTTGCTACAGAAGAGATTTTTATTTTTCCAACTGTCCCAGCAAGTTTTGCCAGTGCTGTTCCTACAACACCCAAGGCACCGATAATGCCAATCGCTTCAAGGACCAATTTTATGTCTGCCTCTTTTGCAAGTTCTTTTGCAATCGGAACAAAAACAACAGCCAGTAAAGTAAGACCACCAATGATAATTCCAAGATTTAATATGCTTTTTAACAGTGTCTTTGTTTTTATATTTGCCAGACCACTAAAAATGCCTCCGTCTCCCCCGGATCCTTTGTTTCCCCTTTTTCCAAACAGCCCAGACAGAGCGGATCCGATAGAACGAACCTTTTTTAACCCAATAAAAGCAGCAGCCAGTCCTCCTATTACGGGAAGCAGGTCTCCTATTTTTTCCTTCAATCCGTCTAATATGTTCCAGTCTATCGTTTTCCCGGTAAATTCTTCATAGACCGCATTGATTACAGCCCCAACTACTTCTTTTGCTGCATTTAACAGTTCATCTCTGTTGTCAATGATGACCTTTCCTAAACGGACCATCAGCTTGACAATTCCCGCGGCAATTGCAGGTGCTGCTTTAGGAATGAAATCTACAAGTTTTCCAAAAATTTTGGATAGTACATCTGTAATCTTTGGTATAATATCAGGCAATGCCTTTTCTAAGGCCTTGATTCCAGTGTCAACTAACCCGTCTACAATATCAAATATTTTCTCCAGATCACCTTCCTGAAACCCATCAGACAAAATATCCTGTATATCAGCAAGAGCGCTATTGATGACTTTCATTCCTCCTGCTAATTTCTTCATAGGTAAAGCACCCAAGGTCGTGCCAAGCTGCTTGAAATTTTCCGTCAACGTGCGCAGCTGGTTTGCAAAGCCGCCTCCGGTTCGTTGATAGTCTCCGGTGGCATTCTTTGTTTTCTCCATAACATAATTGTAGCGAAGCTGGACCTTTTCAGCCTCTGACATTTGGTCCAGTGTCTTTCCTATACCCTTTTCCAGAGCATAGTTTTCCAAATTCACTTCCGTCATCACTACGCCGAGACGTTTCAAGCTTTCTGTTTCACCGGTAAATACCCCATTTAACGCCGTAGTCACTTCTTCAATGTTCATATTCTTGAAAGATGCAAGATCGGCGGCCTGTTGTGTTAAAGCCATCGACATTTCCGCCGCCTCGTTTTTAGCCAGACCCATGGAAGTCCCCATGTCTCCAAACAAAGCTGCAGTGTCTAAAGCCGTTTGCTGTGCCAGTCCCATAGAAGTGGTGGAAGTCTTGGACCATTCCATAACATCGCTTGCTGCGCCATCAAAATTTCCAAATCCGGAGCCAAATGCAACGTCTACCTTGTTTTTGGTTTCTTCAAGATCACTTGCCATTTGTGAAAACTTAATTGTCGCCGCAGTTGCCGCGCCTGTTCCCACCGTCAATGCCTTAAACGATATACCCGCTACTTTTTTCAGACCGTTGTATGCTGTCGCTGCGGCCTTTTTTCCAAGACTTGACAAACTGGTGCCCAGTGCATTCGCAGACTTTTTCGCCTTGTCCATACTGCTTTTTGCCCCGTTTGTACTGTCTTTCAAATCATCAAAGGCATCGCCGCCCATATCTCCGGTCAATTTCTTTTTCAGTTCATCAACATCTTTTTGCAGCTGTGAAAAAGTTTTTAGGTCAATATCAAATCCAACCTTTACAACATCTTCACGTACAACATCTGCCATGATTCCCTCCTATCTCAGAAGGTTTCCTGCAACGTGGCAGGAAATGATATATCTATATAAAATTACCTCTTTCTTTTTGCAGCTTCCTTTTCCGCTTTGATTTGCATATCCAGCGCAATATTTGCTTCCATCACATCCGTCGGTGTCATATATGGCCTGCCGAATACTGTCTGAAAATCAAACCCTCTTTCTGATAGTACAAGCCGCCAACAGCCCCAGTTATTTCGTACTCTTTCCTGTAGCTGTGCCCGCGATAACTTCGTTTCGAAAGTCGCCCTGCATCACCTCACGAGCGAAGGCAATCACTTCATTAAATTCCTCCATACTGTCAAAATCGTCCGCAGTCAGCCCCTTGGGCTCCACAATTACATTTGCCAGCAAATAACTGGACAACTTTTCCACACTGGTTGTGCTTGTTCCATCAATGTAGCACGCATCCACTGCCCGAAGCGCCGCAGAAATCCCATTAAACTGGGCCACGTATTTTTTCCCGTATATTTCCTTTTCCGCCTGATAAAATTTTGCTGCCATATTTTCTCTCCTTTTTGTTTTTATACAATAGGGCGGCATGATAGCCGCCCTATTCGTTCCGTATAATACATACCGTATTTTGCCCGATGCACCAAAATGCAAATTTAGTCCGTAGACTCCAATACTCCGTCAAAAATGGTAAACGTAAACTCCATGTCGGACGCTTCAGCCCCGCGCTCCACACTGGGCATCTCCTGAATTGCCGCCATAGAGCCGCCAAAGCGCTCGCCCAAAGCCTTGTTTACGACCCATACAGGAAAGGTGTCTGCAGTTCCCAATTTGCTCAGCAAAAACGATTTCTGAGGGCTGGTGGGCTGAATCGTCAGCGTCAGCGTATAAATCGGATTGTTTACCTCACTTTTAATCACATCTCCCTGCGCCCCGACAACAGGCTCAAAAAACGCCTCCTCTTTTTCAAAAGTAACCATATCCTCACCGATTCCGGTAATGTATACGTTGTCCACCATAATCGTACAATCCTTTGCATTGTACCGTGTAACCATTTTTCTTCCTC
>JAGZAC010000215.1 GCA_018370615.1 Clostridiales bacterium | reverse complement strand
TGAATTTTCCAAAACAAGGAAGTATTATCACGACAAATTCAACCCGGACTTCTTTTTGAAAATCATAAAGGATGGCATCTGTTATTTCCTTGTGATAGAAATTAAAGAAGACGGCGACGACAGTGAGGAGAACAAAGCAAAATACAGATATGCCGTGCAGCATTTTGACGAGCTAAATAAACGAATGGAGTCTGAAGACATCAAGGAGCGGTATATTTTTCATTTTCTTTCCCCAAACAGCTATGATACCTTCTTTCACCATCTCCGGGACGGCACTGTTTTGCGTGGCCAGAGCAGTTTCCGGTGCCAGCTGGAAAATTTGCTGGAAGAAAGTTGAAGTTATTATGTAAAACAGGGCGCCGATGGACGGCGCCCTGTTTTATTCAGGTATACCCTCTTGGGTAGGGTCAGATGTGTAGACGATTTCATAGCCGTCACATTCTCTAAGGACATAGTCGACAAACGACTGTGTGTTTTCTTCACCTACGTAAAACATTTTTCCGGTAGATAGGATGTTGGTAATGATATACCCGTTTTCCCTCACGCTGATGCTGATATTTTCATATCCCAGCAGGGGAACACTGACGCAGATGCCCAAAATCTCTTGCGGCTGGTTAAAGTCCAACTCATCATATTCGTTTGCTGCCGAATCATTGGACAGCAGCAAATCCCAAACCATGTCGGTGTCCAGGTTCTCAAAGCGAATGCTGGCAGCTCCGCTCAGGGGCTTCTGATATTCATAGGACGCCCAGTGAACAACAAGCGTGGTTTCCAGGTCGAGATCCTTGGTGAACTGTCCCAGGGTGTCTGGCCGATAGGAATCGTTTACCGCGGAATAGCAGGTGTCTGTCCCCGTATACTGTACGGCAACCGCACACTCAACAGAGATATTTTGAATTTCATAAACAGTGGCATTGCAGTATCGGTTCGCATCTTCTCCAGCGAGCTCGGCGTAGCTGTCCCAGCCTTTTGCAGTAATCGTTCCCAGCTCTGCTCCAAGCTGCTCTGCTGATACTTCTCCTTTTCCCGCCTGGTACTGCAAATCGTTTATTATAATTTCCGAATACTGGTCGTAAATCTCCATGTCTTCCCAGCGGGGGATTTTTCCTATTTCCGGAGTTGTCATTACTGCCAGTTCTTTTACAGGGTATGGGTGTTCGGCTCGATATAGAAGCAATCCCGATACAGCAATACACAGGCAAGCTGCAACGGCTCCCCAGCGTACCCATCCAAACCGTTTTGCCTTTTTCTGCATCCGCGCTTCCTTTACATAGACCGCGTCAATTTCCCCAAGGACTTCACAAAAAGCTTCTTTTCTCATAGCACAAACCCTCTTTCCAGCAAATCTCTGCGTAGTTTTTTTCGGAGACGATTCAATATGACAGATATATGATTCTCCGACTTTCCAAAATGGGAGGAAATGTCGGATATACTGTCGAAATACCAGTAGCGGCAGATAAAGATTCCTCTTTTATCAGCCGGGAGCCCGGTTAAAAAGGTATCAATCGCCTTTATTAGTTCTCTGCGGTCGATTTCCTGTTCTACACTTTCTTTATCTGATACAATTCCCATCAGTTCGTCAAGAACGGCCGGAGCTTCTCCGCCGCCCCGCTTTTCAGCATTGTTGTGTTTGTATCTGTTGAGCGAAATATTTCTGGTAAGCTTACCCAGGAAAGCGGAAAGTACAGACGGTCTCTGGGGCGGTATGGCGTTCCACGCGGCCAGGTAGGTATCGCTGACGCATTCTTCTGCATCTGCGCTATTGCCGCATATGTTCTTAGCAATGGAAGTGCAGTAGCTTCCGTATTTTTCCGCTGTGGCGGAGATTGCCTGCTCGTTTCTGTCCAAATAAAGCTGAAGAATTTCGGTGTCCTCCAAAGAATTCCCTCCTTCCAGGTGTCCCTTTATCTATATAGACAATTTCTGAATCAAAATCTTACACGCATTTTCAAATTTTTTAGATGATACCATAGTTTTGTCCGGATTTCAATGGTATGCGAAAATGCGATTGATAACGCGAAAAAATTTTTTCAAAAAGCCTTGACAAAATGACGGCGGCAATATATACTATCAAACGTCCGATTTCATATTATATGATTTCGGATAAACGGAGGGACGTATATGAAAAAGGAACCCGCATCCTTCAATACTTTGACAGCCTTTCGCGAAGCTACGATGGAACTGGACAATGTATATTCATTATTTTCCAAATCCTGTGGCCTGTCAGATGCTGAATACTGGTCTCTGCTCCTGATTTACGAGGGGGCCGCGACCCAAAGTCAAATTAGTGACCAGCTGTTTCTCAGCCGTCAGACTCTGAATTCGGCTTTTAAGCAGCTGCGAAGGAAGGGACTGATTCAATTGGTGCCTTACGAAGAAAACCAGCGTTCGAAACAGGCTTTTTTAACGGACGAAGGAAGAGCGTTTGTGGAAAAGCATGTTGTCCAAATGCATCAGACTGAGGAAAGGGCGTGGCAGCAGATGGATGAAGAAGAACGAGCGATGCTAACAAGGCTGACGCAAAAGTTCAGTCATTTGATACGACAGGAATTTAAATTTTCAAAATTGAATATGGTTTAGTGTTCATCGGAGGTTTGCGGCCGTAGCCGCAACGACCGGAGAAGATGTCGAGTGCGCTCGGTTATTTGAGAAAGTAACCGAGCGCATTTTTTAAATTTATAAGGAAAGGAACTGACAACCAATGAAACTAATTCTGCAATTTATCAAACCGCACTGGAAGTTATGTGTGGCTACTATTCTGCTTTTGATTGTGGATGTGACGGGCACCCTGTTTATTTCTACCCTGGCTGCCGAAATGTTGAACCAAGGAACATCCGGGGCCTCTTTGGAGGCGCTGCTCAGAACAGGAATATCCATGGCGGTAGTATCCGTACTTTCCAGCGCATGCGCAATTTTGGGCGGCTATGCCTGCGCCGCCTTGTCCGCTCGGGTGGGCAAGGATATGCGGGTGGCCATCTACAACAAATCTCTAAAGCTTTCCATCTACGACTTTCGTCAGTTTGGAACTGCTTCCATCACCACCCGGACAGTGTCTGACATCACTACCATTCAATTTGCCCTGACCAGCTTTATCCAGATGGTGCTGCCGGTTCCGGTGATCTTTATTGTCGCCTTGGCGCTGGCCTTCAGCCTGGACATGGAGCTGGGCTTTATTCTGCTTGCTGTGGTGGCGGTTGTTTTTGTACTGGCGCTGTTTATTATGAAAAGCGCCTCCCCGCTATTCAAGAAGCTGCAAAAGCTTTTGGACCGGATGACCACTATTTTGTTGGAGAATATTACAGGCGTCCGTGTCGTCCGCGCCTTCAATAACGAAGCCCGGGAAGAAAACCGTATGGGAACGGCATTTTCCAACTATGCCCAAACCTCCATTCGGGCCAACCGGCGGTTTGCCAACTTAGATGGCCTATCCTTTTTATTCATCAACCTTTTTGTCGTCATTGTTTACTGGCTCAGCGGCGGAAGAATCAGCTCCGGAAACTTACAGATTGGAGATATTACCGCCATGATCGGATACGCAATGATGGTGTTATTTTTCCTGATGATGGCCCAAATGGTGATTCTGACCATGCCTCGTGCCTTGGAGTGCTGCGCACGTGTGCAGGCCGTTTTGGAGCATACACCGGAAATTCAGGACATGGTCTCTGAGAATCCGAAAGTCACCGGTGCGCAGAACAGTGAAGTTCTGGCGTTTCGGGACGTTTCCTTCCGCTTTGCCGACGCGGAGGAGGATACCCTAAGCCATTTGAATTTTGTCTGCCGACGTGGGGAGACTACCGCCATCATCGGTGGTACCGGCAGCGGCAAATCCACTGTGGCTTCTCTGATTTTGCGATTCCACGATGTGACCGGCGGTTCTGTTTGTCTGAACGGTACGGACATTCGGCAGATGACCCAGAGCTACTTGCGGGATCATCTGGCCTATGTTCAGCAAAAAGCATGGCTGTTTTCCGG
>JAGZAC010000214.1 GCA_018370615.1 Clostridiales bacterium | reverse complement strand
ACAACTTCTCTCGATGCAAATGGAAGGGAAAGGCACTGCAGCACTTCCCCTCTCTCCTCTTCCGTCAGTCCCGCGCGCCGTAAAATTTTTTCTACCGTGACGTCTATGCCACCCCGGCAGACATATTCCAGCGCCGCCTTTCTGTCCAGATGAAACATAGGCAAACGAATGGAATAGCGGGAACAGCTCAGGTAACGGCACTCTACAGGCAAGCGGTATTTCTCACAAAAAATCAACGCGGCACGGTAGGGAAAATATCCATCTCTCGCCAGAAAATACAACCGTGTTTTTCCGCCTTTCAATGCTTTTTGTAAAAGCCACTCTACAAAGCCACCCAAGGCCGGGGCCAGCACGTATGTTCCCACCAAAGTAAGTGTGTCCCCCGGCAGAGGGATATTTTCAAGTATCTGCGCGATCCGAGGAGAACGGCGCCAGATGCGCCGATACTGTTCCCTTCTTTCTCCCAGCTCCTGCATTTTCTCCACTGCTTCCTTTTGTATTGCCGGCGGCATTTTGCCTGCCAATCGTTCTGCCCTTCATCTGACGTCTAATATAATGATGCACCGGCGCAGGCACCACTCCAATGAGCAGCGGCTTGAGAACATAGTGAAACGTCCCTTTGCTCAAAATTCCCAATTCCTTGAATCCCCTGTAGCGCAGCCCCATCTCCTGGATGCGGCGTCGGTATGTCCTTCTTTTGTGGGACCCATAATCCTCGAAATATTGCAGCAGCGGCTCCTGCAGATTATAGCCTCTGTTCCCGTTTCTATGGAGCCGCATAAACAGCTCATAATCTTCCCCGTGCCGGTCCCGCCGGGCAACGCTGTATCCGCCATTTTTTATCAGCACTTCCCTGCGAAACATCACTGAAGGATGGATGTACGGCGAATTGAAAAGAAAATCCTTCTTTGTGGGAATTTCGGGCATTTTTTGATATCCCCAGACGCCCCCCGCATCAAACAGCTCAGCGTTGGACCCCACCCATTGAAACTGGGGATGGGCATTCAAAAAAGCATATTGCTTTTCCAACCGGTCGCAGGCAGATATATCGTCATCGTCCATTCTGGCGATATAGCGTCCTGCCGCCCGCCGAAGGCACGCATTCAGAGCATACGCCAGGCCGTGATTTTGACAGGAGCGAATATATACAACTCGCTCGTCCCTTGCCGCAGCCGCACGGATGTACTGTGTGGACATTTTTTCCGAACCATCGTCATATAGCAGCAGCTCCCAGTTGTGAAAGGTTTGGTGGATGATGGAATCGACCGCACGGAAAAGGCGCGCTTTCTCTGGATTAAACACGCCCATAATGATACTGATTTCTACTTTGCTTTTCATAGGTTGCCGCCTCTATCCTCCCCTCCATGTCTGCATAAACCCTGCGCATCAGAGCACTCGAGTATTCTTTATCAAACGGTCTGACAGAAGCGATGCAGCAGGCCGCCATTCTTTTCCGTCGCTCGGGGCTCAGGGTTCTCATCCTTTCAATGCCCTGTGCGAAGCCGTCCACGTCATCATAACGATACACAAACCCGTTTTTTCCATGCTCCATATATTCTCGGGTGCCTCGATTGTCTGACGCAATCACCGGAATCCCCATCGCCAGCGACTCCAGTGCCGCCATGCCCAGTCCCTCTCGCTTGGAGGGAAAGGCAGTGGCATCTGCGCATCCGAGTATCTGCGGAATATCGGTGCGGTGACCGTAAAGCGTGACATTGTCCTCCAGCCCCATCTGCAAAATCCACTGCTCCATGCGCTGCCTAAAAAATCCATCGCCGCAAATTCCGTAACGGATGGAGAAGATATCTCCGTGCGTCCGCTTTATTTTTGCCAATGCATCCAAGATCACTCGATGATTTTTATTTTCATTTAGTTCCCCGATGGATAAAAGAAAAAACACATCTTCGCCAATTCCCAGCCGCTGCCGCAGCGCCTTTCTTTCCTGCTCTGACAGAGGCCTGAATATTTCCCGGTCCAGCCCCACGCCGGGGAGCTTATACAAGCTGCCGTTTTTCTTCAGTCGAAGCCTTTGGGCACTTCTGTAGTCCTCTTCGTTAATCACAATCAGAATATCCGTATAGTGCGCCAGCACTTTTTCCACCCGGTAATAAACCAAATGATTCCAAAGCGGTGCTTCTTTATAAAAATGGAATCCGTGTGCCGTATATATGACAACAAGGTTCCTCTCCCGGCAGAGCTTCCCCGCCAGACGTCCCAGCAGTCCCCCCACCGGTGTATGGCAGTGTATGGCCCGTATCGGGTATTTCCGCAGCAGCATCAGCAGCTGCCGGAGGGCTCTTTGATTCTCCTGGAACATAAAGGGTGACCTGGCAATATCAATCGGATGTACAATCACATGCATTTCCTGCAGCTGTTTCTGGTCGGAAATATAATGCGGTTCGTTGACATTTGTCGCGTAATGCACTATATATCCCATCCGCTGCAGAATTCGGACGTTTTCTTTTTCAAATTTTCCGAGAAAGTCATTGGTGGTCGCAAGAAACAGAATGTGCTTTTCCATGATGCATATGCTCCTCTCTCTTCTGTTTGAAGACGGCGTGCAAATCACATGTGGATGTGCCCCTCCAGGACCTGCAGGCCGAACAACATAAAAACCGATCCCCGGAGTACGGAGCATCTTTTGTGTGTTTGGCAGCTTTCCGATACCGTTTTTTATAGTACGAAAGTGCATATAAACAGTTTCACCATCTAGGAAAGATTTTATACTTTTTCGTGCTGGCGCAGTCAGTTTCTAATGTGAGAAAAACAACCGGAGGACAAAAGAAAAGGATCTTTTCTTTTGTCCTCCGGTTGGACAGGAACACACTCTGAGAATATAAATAAAAGTTTTATAACTCTGGAATTTTCAGAGCATATGCGCCGATTTAATTTTATCTCTGTGATTCAATTTGCATGGTTTCCATCTGTTCTTTGGTAATACCGTTTTTCCTGCCATAATTTATCCAGTAAGAAGTTGAAGCCTTTACAAACATTTTTGGGGTAAGCGGCATGGTAGTTTGCAGGATATCATACTTTGCACTGGCAATAGAAAGCGCCAATTTTTTGATTTTTCTCACTACTAGAAATTTAAACGGAGTGTCCAAAATTGATTCTCCGCCGCCTATTTTCAGAACGGACCCGAAAGGGTATCCGTTTTGTTTGCAGAATAATGTAATCATACGAACTGCCACGTTGTTTTGATGGTACTCCAAAAAGCCGCAATTGATCAATACTGATACAACCGGTTTGTTCTTGGGCGGATTTTCTTCGAGCGCTTTTAAAAAATTTAACAGTGTAACGGGAATCCCATCTGCATACAACGGAAAGACAAGCAACATGTCCGAAAAGTCTGCTACTTTAGCGCAAAGATCACGGTGATTTGTTTGTATTACAGAAAAATATTCTGTAATACATCTGCAGTTTTTTGAGAATATATCGGCATAACGTCTGGAATTTGATCTGGGAGCCCGAGGGCTTCCATTGATTATTATGATTCTTTCCATTTTGCCACCTCGCTTTTTACGATTTGTTCCAGTTTTGCTGCTGTTGTAAAAATAACTTGATAGCTTTCAAAGCACATATTGTGCGCATTTCTTGCAACAAGGCTTTGGAAAATCTCCTGCTCTTCCATGTCTATGTCGCCATAAGCAATAATTGTCGCCTTTTTGGGTACAACTTCTCGCTGGACATGATGTGTTTCTCCGTTTAGCAATCGTATGAACGCTTGTTGAACAGGTATGGCACGTTCGAGCATTGTTTTCATTACGGTTTCTTATCCGCCGTATTTTATGTGACTAACATAAAGAAGCGTGTTGCTTTTTGCGATTTCCGGATACACCTTTACAGCGTCGTCCCTGATTACGCACTTACCCGGAGTTTTAGTCCAACATCCAAAGCAGCCGACGCAATTTGATATTTTTAATGACGACAAGTCAATATATTTTATATCTTCATTTTTTACGGTAATATTTAACGGTTTATCACTTAATATCAGTTTCATT
>JAGZAC010000213.1 GCA_018370615.1 Clostridiales bacterium | reverse complement strand
GTTATCGCCTGTCAACTGCCACATGCGTTCCCGGCAGATGTTTTCATAGACAAACGCGATGTGGTTATCCACCAGATTCCGGCGGATTTTCTCCATGACCACCTGCTCCTGTTCGGATTCAATAAACCCTAAGTTGGGATAGACAAACCGGAACCAGAAGAGCAGGAAGTTATCCCGGATTTTATACAGGCCCCGTTTGCTCTTCTCCGGCTCCTTTTCCGTTACCGGAACCTCCCGTTCCAGAATGTCCAGGTCGATCAGGGTTTTCAGATATTTGGACAGGCTGGTTTGCTTAACCTCCAGGGCGCCGGCTATTTTGGACAGCTTATGGTTCCCCTGCGCGATAGTCCGGATGATGGAAAAGTAGCTGCCTACCTCCGACACCTCGTTTTGCAGCAAAAAGGTCGGCTCGTCGTAAAGGAAGCTGGATTTGTTCAGGATATTTTTCTGTATGGCCCGGTAAATGTCCGTATCCGCGTGGAACAGCTCGATATATTTGGGCACCCCGCCGGTAATGCTGTAATACTCAATCAGCTCCCGGCGGCTCTTATCCGGGAAAAATTCGTGATAATACCGGAAAGGGATTTGTTTGAGCTTAATCTGCGCCGTCCGCCGTCCATACAGCGGGCTGCTGTAATGCAGCGTCTGGGCCTCCATCATGGTAATCAGCGAACCGCATAGGATGACCATGATATTGTAAGCCTTCAGCTTTTCCCATATCCGCTGGAATATGGAGGGGAACGCGGGATTCGATTTGCCCAGATACTGAAATTCATCCAGGATAATCAGGCGCTTTTGGCTGCAAGGCGTCTGCACAATGGTATCAAACAGGAGATCCCAGTTGTCTACCGAGGCCCCTTTTAAAAGAGGGTTTTTCAGATATTCCGCCGCCAGCTCTTTAAACTGATTGCGGTTCTGCGCTTCCGATTCCTCGGTCGCCAAAAAATACAGGGCGTTCTTTCCCTGCATAAAGGCGGTACACAGGGCGGTCTTTCCTACGCGGCGCCGGCCGTACAGCACCACCAGCGACGCCGTATCCCTGGCATATTCCGCCTCCAGGGTCTCCAATTCTTTTTCCCGGTCAACAAACTTCATGGCCGCCACCTCCTATGCTTTATTATACTCATATTTATTATAATTTCAATTATATTATTCGGAAGACATAGAAAAACTCCCATGTCAAAGGACATGGGAGGAAAGGGCTAGGAAATCAGGCGTCCCGTCTGTTGTTCCCGTTCAAACAGTTCATAAAGATAGTCGGGACCTTCCAGGTACAAACCGGTTGCCGGGTCATGCAGCTTCTGATATGTTTGAGACGCATAAAAAACCGACAGGGCATCCGCCGTACCGATGCTTTGCTGGTCGGCAATACGCACCACCAAATCTTGCTCCAGCAGTTCCATCAATTGCTCGGCTTTAGACATGGCGATCACCCATCCTTTCCAGTAGAAAAAGGGCTTTTTGACTGTGAAACGAATACTGATTGCTGAGTTTTTTATACCGCATCCCCTTTACCAGCGCCTCTATATCAATGAGGCCGCGGGAAAAGGTGCGGAATAAAAGCGCCAGATCATCATTGGCTACCGGGCCGACAACGATGTCGTATTGCCCTTGTTGATTGCACATGGGGCTGTCCTTGGGAGAAAATTTTTTGTCCCGGTTATTGATAACGAACAAAGCCCATTCCTCACTGGGCCCATCAAATATTTTTATCTCCAGCTGGGAAGAAGTGAGGACGGAATCATCAAAAGCAAAGGACGTGACGATCGGTTGACCGCCGAAAATACGGGTGGTACGGTATGCCATCTGTTCTGCCTGTTCAGGCAAGGAAGTCAGGTAAAATCCTCTCCCAAAATCCTTGAATGGCCGGCAAATGGATAAGTCCGGCGTCTGAACGGCCATATTGGAGCCGTGATAAAGAATCATGGGCGCGTTCCCCCGTTGTTCCGGCAGACAAGGGCCAGGTCGTCTACGGCATCGTCTATGGATAGCTGGTGCTCCGCCTCATAGCAGTCGATGAGGAAAGCGATCCCGCCGTATTCCTGCAAATACCCATGGGCTTCCGCAGAGCTGATGCCCCAGCGGGCGGCGCATTCGTTGATACAGGCCACGATGTAATAGATTTGGTTTACATTTCGCTGCAGCATAAACAGCCCCCCTTTTGCAGTGATTACAATTATTATACCAAACCGGCTGCGCAACCGCAATGGTAAGATACCCTGTTTATTGACGGTCTATGCCCAAATTCACGGAAAGGAAAAGGAGCCCTGAGCCATGATTGAACGAAGTTATCATATCAGCGACGTTGTGCAGGAGGATTTTTTACGCTTTCCGCTGTCTTTTCTTGACAAATTTCTTATTTTGCATTACTATTTATATTATTATACTATATAAGTGCATTCAAAATGATGCTGTAAAGGATGAAAAAAACATGGGTAATAATTTTAAATATATGAAAGTAGAAGAGTATATACTGGATTACATCCAACAAAGATCTTTGGTGGAAGGAGATAAACTTCCAACAGGAAATGAGTTGATTCAACTTCTCGGTGTGAGTAAAATATCCATTCAGCGTGCAATGCGTGATTTGGTTGAAAAAAAGGCGGTTTACCAAATTAGAGGCGGAGGAAGTTATGTCGGGCCGCTTTTCCCTAAAGAAAAAGCCATTACCTACGTGCCGCTTATTTTGAGTCATGGGAAAAAAGTAACAGGTGGTTTGGATATTTTAAGCGGAGTAGAGTCCTTTTTTAAGGATAAATCCTATTATATCACGACCCATTTGACACAAAAAAATCCTGAAACAGAACGAGCCGTGATCAATCAATTAGTAAACAATGGCGCCAAATATATTATTAGCTTTCCTAACTCCAGCGAAGAAAACTGGAGATTTTATTTTGATCATATGCGTAACGGTGTTTCTTTTGTTTTCATTGATCATAAGCCGCAAAATATTTCCGTCAATTTAGTGAGCTCGGATAATGTAGAGGGAGGGTATTTGGCCACAGAACACCTTATTCAACAGGGCTACAAAAGGATCGGTCTGGTAAGCATGTACCCTGAAAATTCATCAACTACTCTGACACAGCGATATTTAGGCTACCAAATTGCTTTGAAGAAATACAATATGGAGTTATCAGAAGATTACATCATGTTTTCATGCCCCGAACAATTTATGAACCAGCTTTCGACGATGTTGTCCTTGACAAATGCTCCGGACGCTATTTTTGCAGCCAACGATTTTGCAGCCATCGAATGCCTTCATTATTTTAAACAAAACGGAATTGCTGTTCCCAATGATATGGGGATTATCGGGTATGACGATTTGGAGATCACGTATTTGGAACATCCATCCATCAGTTCTGTAAAACAACAGTTTTTTGAACAAGGGTATCAGGCTGCAAAAATGATGTACGACATTATACAGGGCAAGCATCCGTTTACGGAAACCATTTCCTTGCCGGTTCAGCTCATGCCGAAGGAATCATCGCTCCGTCAGCTTGTCGAAAAGGCATAGCGATGGGGACAATTCCATGGGGCTATATCAAGGTAGGCCTGCTCATAAAAGTCGAGCAGGAAATCCAGGCTTTTAGTTTGCGGAAAAAAGCCTCCAAAATCAAGGTGCCGAGCCTTCTAAAATCGAAACAGCGGCCAGACGGGGGATATTTGGTAGGGAGTAAGCTCTATTCCAAATCGTTTCAATACGCCGTACCGAGGCGTAGTAAATGCGCAGGAACATGTTGGCTGAGGCCATCATGTAGACCGGTAGACTTGCCCTCAAAGCGTTTTTTATCCATAAACTGGTCTATAGGCTCGTCCTGTGGAGTCCTTTGCAGATAGAGTTTTCTATATCCAGAAAAAGCGATAAGCGCAGTGCGGCGGACAGCGCTTGGAGCTGTGCCACAGCTTGTTCCGCCAGAAGCCTGGTCGTGCCGTTTTTCGGTGTAACACCAATCCAGCAGATCGCTTTGGCATGGCCGTGTTTTTTGCACCATTTCTGGCACCTGGCGG
>JAGZAC010000212.1 GCA_018370615.1 Clostridiales bacterium | reverse complement strand
ACTTCGTTTGTGCTTTTATCCGTAATCTGCACAGCGAAATAATCCGGTTCCACGGAAAAGCGCATTGCCAGACCGCCCTCTAAAGTATAGGTTTCCGTATCGTTTGTCACGGAAAAGGACGTGTCTGCCTGGGTAAATTCACCGGCGCTGTTTTGGAAGTTCCAAACGGAGGAGGCAGGGCTTGCCGTTACCGTTCCAAGGGTAAGCACCGGCGGAGTACCGTTTTCATACAGACTGGCCGCATAGCTGCTGTTCAAAAAAGTTTGGGCGTCTTCCTCTCTAATTTGATACGCCTTGCCGTCGCCGTCCATAAAATAGCAGTCGGCGCTGATCATGGTAAAATAATATTTATATCCGGCATCCTGCACCGCGGTGCTGATGGTCACCTGATAAAAATCATTTTCCGCAATGGTAGTGGGGATGCTGGCAATTTCCGTTGCATTTGCATTCATATCCAGGAAAAATGTGATCATCTCCATGGCCTGCTCCCCGTCGTTTCTGTCAAAAACAAAGGTATTGTCCGCAATATCCCTCACCGTCACTGACAGTGTATTATGAATATCTGCGGCACCGCCGTTTGCTCTGTTGTAATAAACGACAGAAACGATGGATGGTATAAATATTGCAATTGCTAACAAAACCAGCAAAAATTTATGTTTCATATTTGCATCCTTTCCTTACCTGTAAAACGGCTTTTCGGTGCAGACAATGATTGCATAGTTGACATATATATTTATTATACTATTTTTTTCGCCGCAGGTCAAGTATCTTTATTCTGTCTCTCCCACATGGAAGTTACTTTGCGGCTCCCACTAAGATTTTGCAAAGTACAAATTCAAAGAATGTGCAAAACAATCCCCCACCCGCTTCGCGGGATGCCCCCTTTGCACAAGGGGGCCTACACCAAACCTAAGCCTCCCCTGTGTTAGGGGAGGTGGGCTTTGCGCGGCAAAGTTCGGAGGGGGTTGTAGCAGACAATCCCTCACCCGCTTCGCGACATGCCCCCTTTGCACAAGGGGGCCTACACCAAATCTGAGCCTCCCCTGTGCAAGGGGAGGTGCCGCAGTTACACTGCGGCGGAGGGGTTGTTATACAACTCCTCATGGGACCTAAAAAAGAGGGGACCTCCCCCTCTTTTTCTCTGCTTTTAGTTAAACTTATATATCTTATGCACAAGACGGTACATCCCAACAGTAGTCTTCCTTCCCAGCTTTCCGGGAAGATTCATAAACGCAGACAAAGAAGCATACCTAAGCTTTCGATATGTATGGACGTCCTGCTGCCGTAGGAAACGCCAAAGCTCTCTCTGCTTTTCCAAATTCTCCGGTGTGTTTCCGATGAGCAAAAACACACAGCATATGTTGATCATCATGGCAAGCTCGTGGAGCATGTACCTGTATAGCCGCCGATTGGTCTCCTTAATCTTGTTCAGGTCATGGCATTGAATCATCAGCTTCGCCACTTTTATCTGCTGGTCAATTCTTTTTACCATGTTTTTCTCACTGACAGACTGTTCATCACTGCCCACATAATATAAGTACAGGTCCAAATTCATATAGTAAATGCTCTTTACATAGGGAAAAGGCTCATACATATACAAATTGTCCACATAAAAAGTGTGCTTCGGCAGTTCAATACCGTGCTCCCGCAGCAGCGCAGTACGGTACACCACCGAGTGCATCATTAAATACTGAGACGGACCGAAGGGACGAGTTTCCTCCCACGTGCACAACCGTTCATTTGGAAATATATGCTGATAGCTCATGGTACGGCGGTTTCCTGTGTCGATACGCACATACACATAATTGCACACGTACATGTCCGCATCCTGCCCGCTCTGCACATTTTCCCGGAGCCGGGCGAGAAACTTTTTCAAAACCTCCTTGTCCAACCGGTCATCTGAGTCTACCACTTTATAATACATACCCCTGGCGTTGCGCACGCCCTGATTGACTCCTTCTCCGTGCCCGCCATTTTCCTGATGGATCACGCGAATGATTTCGGGATATTTCTCCGCATATGTATCGGCCACCGCTCCTGTGTTGTCGGCAGAACCGTCGTTTACAATAATAATTTCAATATCGTCGCCGACGCCTAGCAGAGATTCAATGCAATTATGCATAAACGCGCCGGAATTATAGCATGGAATCGCAAATGTTATCAGTTTTTCCATGTTTCCATCCTTTCTGTGTGCATGTCCTTTTTCATTATATACACAATTTTTTTCAATTGCAAGCGCTTTTTCATGAATTGCTCTTGCACTGTTTACATATCTTCTGTAAAATAAAAACGAACGAATTACGTAAAAGAGGATTTTGCATATGTCTAAAGTAACGTGGAAGGGAGGCACCCTGTTGGGTCCTCTGCCCCCGGTGCTGGTAACCTGCGGCACCATGGATGAAGCAAACATCATCACCATCGCATGGACAGGCATCTGCAATACGATCCCTCCCAAAACATATATATCTATACGGCCCCAGCGCTATTCCTATGGTATTATCAAAGACAGCGGTGAATTTGTCATCCACCTGACTCCCACATCCCTGATCCGTGCCGCCGACTGGTGCGGCATTCACACTGGCCGCAAGGTGGATAAGTTTGCAAAGTGGAGTCTGACAAAAGAGCCTGCATCGGCAGTTGCTCCGCCGCTGATTGCCCAGTGCCCATTGGCGCTGGAATGCAAGGTAGACCGAATTCTCCCTATGGGAAGCCACGACATGTTTTTAGCAGATATTGTCGCCGTAGATGTGGAAAGGTCTCTGATCGATGACGCAGGAAAGCTGCATCTGGAACGCGCAAATCTTGCCGCCTTTGCACATGGCGCTTATTACACCCTGGGAAAACAAATGGCATCCTTTGGATTTTCTGTGCGAAAAAAGCGCAAACAAAGACAAAAGCAAAGCGGAAAAAAATAAAAGCATTGAAAAATTTTCTGAATAAAATATACGAAAGAGCTATCGGCTCTTTCGATGGCAGATTGTGAGGATACAAGCATGACTTGTCCCAAATGCGGATACATATATGCAGATACCCTGCCTTCCTGTCCCCACTGCGGACAGGCCCAAATCGCGCAGCCTTCCCAGAGAGACGTACAGACAATGGTTGCTTCCCGCTGGTTTCTCTGCATTTGCATCATGATGACCGCCGCTGCTTTTCTTTACCTATGCAGCGGCCGCCTGGCACCCTTCTGGATTTGTTTTGCAGTAGCCGGATGGATCGCCCGCAGCGGGAACACATCACAAAAGCAACTAAAATCCGGGCTGAATTTTTATTCCGTTGTTCTAAAGATTTTACAATACCTCATGCTGGCACTGGCCGCACTCTTTGTTTTGCTGGCCGCCGCCATTCTCATTGTGGGATTCTTCACCGGAGACACATGGCTGACATATTTAGCAGGGATCAGCACAGAATATGGCACGGACATGGTTCCGGTGGCGGCTCTTGGTCGGCTGCTTGGTGCCGTTGTCTCCTTTGGGGATATGTTGGCCGTGGGCTCTGCTGCAATCGCGCTGATCGCCATAGCTGCCGTCTTTTTTCTGACAGCAAAGCTTCTGATTCCTATACGCCGGTATGTATATGGGCTGCTGCGTACTACTCATACAGAAAATACCGCATCACGTCGGGCATTTCATGCAGATGTGAGCTTTATGATTTTCGGCATAGTTCATAGCCTTTACGCAGCAATCTATATAAATCACGGCAGCACTCTCGGCTGCTTGGCATCGCTTTTCGCCGCAGCGTCGCTTTTTTTGCTGGCTTGGATGCTCCGAAAAGAAAGAAAAAGCGGCCATCGAAAATGAAAGACAATCCCCACCTGCTTTGCGGGATGCCCCTTGTGGGGAGCCTACACCAAACCCAAGCCTCCCCTGTGTAAGGGGAGGTGTCAGCGTAGCTGACGGAGGGGTTGTAAAAGGAAACAATCCCTCAGACTCCGCTTGCGCGGAGCCAGCTCCCTTTACACAAGGGAGCCTTAAAGATAAAAATTTATATCGACATGCCCCCGGAGTT
>JAGZAC010000211.1 GCA_018370615.1 Clostridiales bacterium | reverse complement strand
CGGCGGCGATATAGATAGCGGGGATATAGATACAGATATGCCGGGAGAGGACTTCGGCGCTTTGCATGTGTTTTCTGTCCGGGGAATTGCCGGCATGCTGTGTATCGGCGGCTGGAGCGGGCTGGTGATGCATCAGGCAGGCTGGAGTCTGTGGCTGACCATTCTTCTGTCCGTGGTGTTTGGGGTTGCGACGCTGCTGCTGCTGGGTTACATAATGTATGGCGTATCGCGACTGCAATCCAGCGGAAACGTGGATATACGTACGGCAGTGGGAAAAACGGGAACGGTGTATATTCCCATTCCCCAGGCCCGCAGTGGGCATGGAAAAATCAATATTACTGTGGGCGAAAAATTTATGGAGGTAGAGGCAGTTACAACGGCGGATCGGCGCCTGCACACCGGGGAATCGGTGCGGGTGACAGATGCGGACGACGGCGGAATTCTGGTGGTAGAGCCTCTGCAAAGTAATATCGAAAAAGAAGGGAGTCCCGTATGAGGGGAGCGCCCGGCACATCCCGGGGCGGGATAGGCAGAAGCGCTGCAGTGCTGGGTGGGATTTTATTTTCCATAGGTGCCGGGTTTCTGTATCAAAAGCTCACTGCATTGCAAGTGGGAAAGGGTGTCTTTACTTACTCGCTGTCCTATACCATTCCCGTAGTGGTGTGTGCGGCGGCGGCGTATCTGATAGTGGCACTGCGGCTTATTCGTGTTTTTGGAAACCGCGATGGTACCATAGAAGAGGATGTTCCGGAGGCAGAAGAAGCGGAGGAGTATTTTCCGGAAGAAGAGTTTGACGAAGCGGAACCTTTATTGGAGGATACACAGACAATTCCGGAAGTAACGGCCGCTCAGCAGCGGGCGGAAAGGATTGCTTCGGCTCTGGCTGCCCAGCGTGCCGCGGCGCTTGACCTGCCGGCACAGGAGGAAAATGCTTCGGAGGAGTCGGACGAATGGGATGCACTATATAAGGTTCCCGATTCCATGGAAGTGAATGCCGCCATACGGGAGATGTACGCAGAGCTGCCTGAGGAGCTTCCGCCGGGATATACCCTTCCACCGGAGCTTTCAGAGGAAGAGGAGGAATCTCTGGAGGAAGAGATAGAGGAAGAAGAACCCCAGGCACGCTCTCCGTTGCGGGAGTTGTTGCCGGCTATATGTGCCGTAGCTGCTTTTGCTGTCGTCTTTGTGCTTGCATCTTCTTTTTGGACAAAAGCTGGAGAGGATGGCATATGGATTGCTCGTATGGGAAAAGTACGGCAGTATCGCTGGGATCAAGTTGCATCCTACACAGTAGACGCCGGCTTTTCCGGTGGGGAGCTCGTTCTGGAGTTTCAAATGGAGGACGGTCGGCAGGTGAAAATTGCACCTGCATCCTATGTCCAGACAAACGAATTTGTAAAGCAGTACGAGAATTTGTATCAGTACTGGCTTCACATAGACAATGTATTGCGTACACAGGGAACGAACAAAACAGTTTCCCGTGCGGAATATCTGGCGGATACATACAGCACCAGAGAGGATGGTTCCTGGCAGTATGTGCAGCAAATCATCGATTATGAAGAAGAACCCCCAAATTTATTACAGTAAAAAGGAGAAACAGCTATGTACTTTGGAGGAATGCTCTTGGATACGGCATATACGGGGTCAATTGATCCCATGGTTGTAGTGCTGATATGTGCCGTGGTGGTAGTGGTTTTGTCGACCATTCTGCTGATTTTGTCCCGATACAAGAAATGCCCTTCTGACAAAATTCTTGTAATTTACGGTAAAATCAGTAAAAAGGGCGGCGTAAACCGAAGCGCAAAATGTATTCACGGCGGCGCTTCGTTTATTGTTCCCGTGTTTCAGGCATATGAATTTATGGATCTGACGCCCATGTCCATCAGTGTAGATCTGCGCAATGCACTGTCTCGGCAAAATATCCGTGTAGACGTTCCTTCCCGTTTTACGGTGGGAATTTCCACAGAGCCGGCCGTCATGCAGAATGCTGCAGAACGCCTGCTGGGATTGAAATTGGTAGACATTAAGCAGATTGCAGAGGATATTATTTTCGGGCAGATGCGTCTCATCATTGCTACGATGGACATTGAAGAAATTAACACAGACCGGGATAAATTTCTGGATGCAGTATCCGGCAATGTGGAAACGGAGCTGAAAAAGATCGGTCTTCGGTTGATTAACGTAAACGTGACGGATATTACAGATGAGTCCGGCTATATTATGGCGCTGGGTAAGGAAGCAGCTGCAAAGGCTATTAACGATGCAAAGATTTCCGTTGCGGAAGCAGATCGCAGCGGTGCCATCGGTTCTGCCGAGGCAGAGCAGGATATGCGGATTCAGGTATCCGCATCCAATTCCCGGGCAATTCAGGGAGAAAACGAAGCGAAAGCGCAGATTGCTGAATCTGACGCAACCCGGCGTGAGCGGGAAGCGGAAGCACTGAAGCGTGCCACTGCTGCAGAGAATATTCAGGCGGCCAAAGCCATGGAAGAGTCCTACGGCGCTCAGCGAGAGGCAGAGGAGGCCCGCGCCGCTTTGGAAAAAGCAAAGCAGGAGGCGGATATTATCGTAGCGGCTGAGATTGACAAGAAACGTAAGGAGCTGGAAGCAGAGGCAGAGGCCGAGCAGATTCGTCGCCGTGCCAGAGGTGAGGCAGATGCAATCCTTATGAAGATGGAGGCAGAAGCAGACGGTATGCGGTCTATGCTGATGAAGCAGGCGGAAGGCTTTACGCAGATTGTAGGAGCGGCAGGCGGTGACTCCGCTGATGCTGTACATCTGATGCTGGCAGACAAGATGGAAGAGCTTGTGAAAATACAGGTGGAGGCGATTAAGAACCTGCAGATTGACAAAATCACTGTATGGGACAGCGGCGCCGGCAGCGGAGACGGAAAAAGCACCACAGCAAATTTTCTGTCGGGACTTTTGAAAAGCGTGCCGCCGCTGAGTGATATGTTTGACATGGCGGGCATGCAGCTGCCGGAGTATCTTGGAAAGAAAAAAGAAGAGGCTGCAGCAAAGGAGGAAGCGGCTTCTTCAGAGGAACAAGGATAAGGAAAGTCCCCTGGCAGCCATAGCTGACAGGGGACGTATATCTTCACTAAGGCAACCCCTCCGGCAGCTTTGCTGCCGGAGGGGTTGTAAAAACTTATTCAATTTCAAGTTTCTTTGACTCGGGTAATGTCTGCTCCTTTTTCGGCAATGTCAGCTTGAGCACGCCGTTATCATACTTTGCTTTGATATTCTCAGTATCTATACCGGAAACATCAAATTGTCTACTGTAGGAGCCGTAGGAACGCTCCATCCGAATGACTTTGTCTTTCTTGTCTTTTTCTTCCACTTTGCTGTGGCGTTCTGCCTGCACTGTCAGAGTATCGCCACTGATATCCAGATGGATGTCCTTTTTATCAAATCCAGGAAGATCAGCCTCCAACAAGTAGTGGTCACCTTCATCGGTCACATCTGTTTTAAATTCTGCAAGATCCTGCATACCGAAGAAATTGCCCCAGGGATTTGCAAAAAAGTTTTTTTCAAATTCTTCCATTTCACGGAAAGGATTATAAGAGTTTACCTGATGATGATTGTTTCTACGTGTAAGTTCGAACATAATACATACCTCCAATGATTTATAATATGATTTATTATGTCGCCCTTTTCAATTTTCATCCGGCAAGGTCGGCTGGGTCAGTCGGATAATTCAAAGTACCACATCGGCTATCATCTCTTTTCTGTAAGTCTGTCTTTTCCTTTTGACAACTATATTATACCCACAATTTTCCTATGATTTGTTGTATTTATATGAACAAAAAGTAAATATTAGCACTCAATGAATAAGAGTGCTAATATTTGTGCCTTATGGAGTTTTGAAAAATGCATATCGGGACAACCCCTCCGACATGCTTTCAGCAAGTCACCACCCCGGCATCTCCTGCGGAGCTGCACCACAGGTGAGGCTTAGAGTTGGAAAAGTCCCCCTTGTGCAAAGGGGGATGTCGACGTAGTCGACAGGG
>JAGZAC010000210.1 GCA_018370615.1 Clostridiales bacterium | reverse complement strand
ATCCGGCAGTGCCACGGCTATTATCTGACATAACGGTGCGGGAAAATCCACCTTTGCCCGCTGCCTCTGTGGATTGGAAAAGCATTTCAAAGGGACGGTGCAGGATCGGAGCAAGACTTATTCCAGAAAAGAACGATTGAAACTCTGCTATATGGTTATGCAGGATGTAAACCATCAGCTTTTTACCGAAAGTGTTCTGGATGAAATTCTGCTCAGTATGGGAACCGAGGATAAGCAAAGGGCAAGAGAAATCTTGAAGGAGATGGACTTGCTGCCTTATGAGGACTGCCATCCGATGGGATTGTCCGGCGGCCAAAAGCAGCGTGTGGCAGTTGCCTCTGCGATTGCTTCGGAGCGCCCTCTGATTTTATTCGATGAGCCAACAAGCGGCCTTGACCTTTTTCACATGAGGCAGGTTGCCAGTGTTGTGGGTAAAGTGGCAGATACCGGGAGAACTGCGCTTGTAGTGACCCATGACCCGGAATTTATCTTACAGTGCTGTAATTATGTCCTTCGCTTAGAAAACGGGCAAATTCAGGAAAGTTATTCCATAGAGAACAACGATGGCCGAAACCGGCTGCTAAAGTTTTTCCTGAATGATATGGAGAAGGAGGTACGCTATTGACTTTGACATCATCTATGGAGGATTATTTGGAGGCTGTCTTTATGCTTCAGAAACGAAATGGCTATGCCCGTTGCACGGATGTGGCGGAGCATTTGGGTGTGAAAAAGCCTTCGGTAAGCCGGGCTGTCAAGGAACTATCTAAAATGGGTTACCTGATGAAAGAGGCCGACGGCACACTTTCCTTGACAGAGCAGGGGAGACAGATAGCAGAGCAGGTATATGAAAAGCACCAGTTCTTTACGCATCAACTAATCGAAGCCGGTGTGCCTCCGGATATTGCGGCCCGGGACGCATGTAAGCTGGAACATGTTATCAGTGAAGCCAGCTTTAAAAAGCTGAAGGGGCAGATAGAGCACTGAGAAATGGGGCATGTAAAGGTGCCGTTTAATAGATTCATCGCTTCCGCAATGCATGTGGCCCATTCTCGCTTCTCCGCTTGACAAAACAGATATAAGTCTAGTATAATCATTATTAGTTAGCCGCGACTAACTAATAAAACATGAAGGAGGAATTTCCATGTCTCTCATCAATAAAGAAATCGGAGAATTTACCGTACAGGCTTATCATGAAGGAGCCTTCAAAGCCGTTTCCAAGGCGGATGTGCTGGGAACGTGGGCCGTATTTTTCTTCTATCCGGCGGACTTTACCTTTGTTTGCCCCACGGAGCTGGAAGATTTGGCAAATAAGTATGCAGATTTCCAGGCGGCCGGATGCGAGGTGTATTCGGTATCCTGTGATACCCATTATGTCCATAAGGCATGGCATGACGCTTCTGACCGGATCAAAAAGATCGGCTACCCGATGCTGGCGGATCCCACCCATGTGCTTTCCAGGGATTTTGAGGTATATATCGAGGCGGACGGCGTAGCAGAGCGCGGGACCTTTATCGTGAATCCCGAGGGGAAGATCGTAGCTTATGAAGTCAATGCCGGAAACGTGGGACGCAACGCCGATGAACTGCTGCGCAAGCTGCAGGCCTGCCAGTTCGTGCATGAACACGGGGATGAGGTGTGCCCGGCCAAATGGCAGCCCGGGGCCGAGACCCTGAAGCCGAGCCTTGACCTTGTGGGGCAGCTGTAAGGTATGAAGGATATCAAAGAACTTTACGATGTTGTAGTGATTGGCGGCGGGCCGGCCGGATTGACGGCCGCCCTGTATCTGGCCCGGGCGAGATATCGTGTTGTCGTGGTGGAAAAAGAGCATTTCGGCGGGCAGATCACCATTACGGATGAAGTGGTGAATTTCCCGGGAGTGGGGCGTACGTCCGGAAAGGTTCTCACCGAAACCATGCGCAGGCAGGCCCAGAGCTTTGGCGCGGAATTTCTGCTGGCTGAGGTGACCGGCCTTGCCATGGATGGCGATGTAAAGACGGTTCAGACCAGCCGGGGCGAACTGCACTGCTTTGGCGTGCTCCTTGCCACCGGCGCCCATCCCCGCAGCGTGGGCTTTGCCGGAGAGGCAGAGTTCAAGGGGAGAGGCGTCGCTTATTGCGCCACCTGTGACGGAGAGTTTTTTACCGGGAAAGAAGTCTTTGTGGTAGGCGGTGGCTTTGCAGCCGCGGAGGAAAGCGTATTTTTAACCAAGTACGCAAGGCATGTGACTATCCTCATCCGTGGCGATGGGTTTACCTGTGCCCCGGCTGCCGCGGAAGCGGCGCTTCAACATGAAAAGATCACGGTGGTCACCCATGCGCAGGTGGAAGAGGTATCCGGAAAGGATGGCCTCAGCCTCCTGAAGTATCGGAATACGGAAACAGGGGAGGCTACGGAATACCGAGCCCCGGAAGGGGATCCTTTCGGCGTATTCGTATTTGCCGGATACGAGCCCGCGACCGGCCTGGTGAAAGGCCTGGCAGAATGCGACGCAAAAGGGTATGTTGTAACCGACCGGAGTCAGAAGACTACCTGCGAAGGCTTGTATGCCGCCGGAGATGTGTGCATCAAACCCCTGCGACAGGTGGTGACGGCGGTGGGAGATGGAGCGCTGGCGGCGACAGAGCTGGAGCGCTATGCCGCCGCTCTGCAGAAAAAGACCGGCCTATATCCCGTACAGCCTGCGGCCATATTAAAAGAAGCCGCGGCGGCTCCGGAGAACGGCCGGCAGACGGATGGGCTGTTCACTCCGGATATGCTGTCCCAGCTGGAGGCAGTGTTTCAAAAAATGGCTTCCCCGCTGAGGCTGAAGCTCTATCTGGACGATACGCCCTTGTCTGCGGAGCTGAAGGGATATATGGAGGAGCTTTGCGCCCTGACGGATAAGCTCTCGCTGGAAATGAGCAGTGAAGCGCTGGAGGACCGCCCCTGCGTGCGGGTATGCAGGGCAGATGGCGCATGGACAGGTCTTGCGTTCCACGGGGTACCCGGCGGACACGAGTTTACGTCCTTTGTGCTGGGGCTTTATAACGCGGCCGGACCGGGACAGACTTTGGATGAAGAAATCCTTAGTGGAATACGATCCTTGAAACCGGCGCATATGAACATTCTGGTCTCGCTTTCCTGCACCATGTGCCCGGAGTTGGTGACGGCAGCCCAGCGGATCGCCGCAGAAAATCCCAACGTGACGGCGGAGGTTTACGACCTGAACCATTTTGCAGCTCTGAGAGATCGGTATAAGGTGATGAGCGTCCCCTGTCTGGTGATTGATGACGGGGAAACCGTTTCGTTCGGGAAGAAAAACATCTCGCAGCTCTTGGAACTGTTAGACAAATAAAGGACAGAATAAAATGCCCATTCACATCAATGTGTGGATGGGCATTTTCATATATAGACGTGCGTATTTGTGCCGGTTTCCAGCCGGCATCCTCTGCGCATTGAAGGAATCAGCATATGACCCCGTGAAAATATGGCTCCTATTTTTTCAGCATATCCCGGACAGCCTGGGGCGTACTTCCAAACTTTTGCTGAAAAGCGTGATAGAAGTTGGATACGCCGTGGTACCCAACGGCAGCCGCAATCTCCTGCACCGGCATATCGCTCTGCTCTAAAAGTTCAAGAGACTGTTCCATCCGCAAGGTACGCACATACTCGCCGATGCTTTTCCCCTCCGTCAACTGAAACGCCTTTTGGAGCTTGTTTTTATTCATGGCAACCCGTTTGCAAAGCTCCAATATGGAGGGCATGTTGCGCAGATTGCTTCGGATGAATCGTTTGGCTTCCGCCACGGCGGCGAGCTCCGCTTCACTGAGATAGACAGGCTGTGTGGTGGAATACCGATGGACCAAGTCCAACAGGAAACCAGTTGCCGCCAGCCCCTGTCCACGCATCCAGATTTGGAATGGCTCGCCTGTCAGGGGGCACCGCTCGATACGCTGGTAAATCGCTGTCAGCTCCGGGGAGTGAATCTCGCCGGAGCCGATGGAGCGTTTCGCATCCTCCCAAAAGCTGCCGT
>JAGZAC010000209.1 GCA_018370615.1 Clostridiales bacterium | reverse complement strand
CGCCGCGGCCTGGAAACAGCAGTGTTTACCATCAGTCTGGACGCGGTGGCGAACATGCCCTGCAATCCTTCTGTGGGGGGCACGGGCAAAGGCCATTTGGTATTTGAATTGGATGCGCTGGGCGGCGAGATGGGCTATGCGGCAGACTGCTGTACCATCCAATCCAGAACCTTGAATACGGGAAAAGGGGCTGCGGTCCAGTCCAAACGAGTGCAGGCAGACAGAGCTGCTTACGGCAAGCGGATGAAGCGTATTTTGGAGAATACCCCCCATCTTTCCCTCGTTCAGGGAGAGGTATGCAGTCTGCTCACGGAAACCGGGGGCGGAAAAAAGCGGGTGCGGGGCATTGTAGCTGCTCCCGGAGGGGAATATCTGGCAAAAGCGGTAATTCTCTCCAGCGGTACATATCTTGGAGGCACTACCCATGTGGGAGAAGTGCGGCGCAGTGCGGGGCCGGACGGAAGCTTGCCGGCAACAGAGCTCAGCGTTTCTCTGGGGGAGAACGGCGTTCGCCTGGTCCGTTTCAAGACGGGAACTCCGCCGAGAGTCCATCGGGCGTCTATCGACTTTTCCAAGCTGGAGCGGCAGGACGGAGAGGCACGTATTATTCCCTTTTCCTATCGCACCGATGCCAAAAAGCTCAACGCCATAGAGCAGCTTCCCTGCTACATGGTATATACTACTGCGCACACTCACCAGATCATTCGGGACAACCTTCATCGGTCTCCTCTGTATTCCGGCCAGATTCACGGAACGGGACCCAGGTACTGTCCGTCTATTGAGGATAAGGTGGTGCGGTTTGCCGACAAAGAGCGGCACCAGCTGTTTGTGGAACCGATGGGGGTAGACACAGAGGAGATTTATCTCCAGGGATTTTCTTCCTCTCTTCCAGCGGATGTGCAGTATAAAATGTTACGGAGTCTTCCCGGATTTGAAGAGGCCCGGATCATGCGGTACGCTTATGCCATCGAATATGACTGTGCCGATCCTACCCAGCTGTACCCCACCCTTGCCTTTAAGGAGATAGAAGGGCTATACGGGGCGGGTCAATTTAATGGTTCCTCCGGATATGAGGAGGCTGCCGTACAGGGACTGGTTGCAGGAATCAATGCTGCTGCCATGCTGGAGGGCCGTCCCAGTGTAATTTTGCCCCGGTATTCTTCCTATATTGGCACGCTTATTGACGATCTGGTTACCAAAGGAACCAACGAGCCCTACCGAATTATGACCTCCCGCTCTGGGTATCGGTTGATGCTGCGGCAGGACAACGCGGATCGGCGGCTGGTGGAGTACGGACGTGCGGCGGGGCTCATTGATGATGCGCGGTATGCCGCTGTACTGGAAAAGTGCCGGAGAGAAGATGCAGAGATAGAGCGCCTGGAACGGACCACCGTGTCGCCGTCAGCGGCCAACGGGATTCTTGCATCTCTTGGGAGCAGTGAAATTTCCACCGGTGCAAAGCTGGCGGATTTGCTCCGCCGGCCGCAGGTCACCTACGAGGCCCTGGCAGAAGCGGATCCTGAGCGGCCAGATTTGCCGGAGGACGTGATTCGTACCGTAGAGACAGAAATAAAATATGCAGGATATATCACCCGCCAGCAGGCCCAGGCGAAAAAGCAGAAGAAGCTGGAGGAAAAGGCACTGCCCCAGGATTTGGATTACACAAAGATCAAGGGGCTTCGTCTGGAAGCAATGCAAAAGCTGCAGGCGGCAAAGCCTGCGTCTCTGGGACAGGCCTCCAGAATTTCCGGGGTAAGCCCGGCAGATATTTCTGTTTTGGTAATTTATTTGTCCCTGAAGGATTAAGGAGCGAATATTTTTATTCAGTAAAAGTTTTCCTGTGTAAGAGCGGAAACACTGTATTTTAAAAAAGCCCCCACAAGGGGGCTTTTTAATTTCAGCCTCCCCTGTGTAAGGGGAGGTGGCTCGCCGTAGGCGAGACGGAAGGGTTGTTCAAATACAATCCCCCTGTCAGCTCCGCTGACATCCCCCTTTACACAAGGGGGCCTATTTATTATGTTGCTTTGCCTTTTGCCTCCGGAATTGCTGGAGGCGCCCCACAAGGGCCTTTTATAATATAAAGCCTCCCCTTTTTCAGGGGAGGCTTATTGTTGGCGTTTTACTTTCTTTATATCCTTCTTCTCCCCATGATTTTTCAATAAATTTTTGCATATTCGGAGGTCTTCTTTCGTACGTATCAACATAATTTCTTTGTAGATTCCGAATTATAATTACTTTTAACCCCAGATGCCGTGCCAGATCCACCAGATAGTATGAGTTGCCCAGAACAAAAGGCGCAGAACATACGCAGCAGGTATTTATATCTGCATTCCTCAATACCCGCTCATAAAGCTGTGTATCGCACGCGGATTCCTCGTCAGGAACCCGAAGAATAAAGTCCGCTTCCTGGCGGATTTTTTCATATGATTCCATAGTTTTCACTATCCAACGGAACCCCTGTTCGTGTCCAAAATCCAAAAGATAGAATTTGATATGACGATATTTTTTTCGCTTTCGCATACGAATTACCGTTTGTGCCGCAAGTGTTTCAAAACCGATAGCCGCAGCGTTACAAAAAATTTTTGCTCCTTCGGCGATTTGATCTTTCAGGATTTTTTTCAAAATTCTCCTGTATTTTCGATTTTCGCTTTTAATCATAAGCCGTCTTCCGAGTAAAAAAGTGTAATTTTCCAGCATAATTTTTCCCTCGTATATAATAAAAATTTATAAATATAAGAAATCCTTATATATGTTTGTAAACAATAATATAAAATCAAAAAAGATACAAATAATTATGAGGTATATATGTCAACAAATGTAGTTGGGAGAAGAATACGTTTGGCTCGTACCATGCATAACCCTCCGCTGGAACAAAAAGACTTAATGGCAAAATTACAAGTGGAAGGATTAAATATTTCACAACCTATATTATCGAACATAGAAAACGAAAAACGTATTGTGTCAGATATTGAACTGAAAGTTTTTGCAAAAGTTTTAGGTGTTAGTGTGAATTGGCTTTTAGGGGAAACAGATAGCTTCATAAAATAAAGGCCCCCTTGTGCAAAGGGGGCTCCCGCGTAGCGGGTGGGGGATTGTTTTTATATTATTGTATATAACAACCCCTCCGACTCGCCTACGGCGAGCCACCTCCCCTTACACAGGGGAGGCTTTGCCTACTAATGCACCTCGATTTTAGCACATATTGAGCTAATTGTCAATAGCCTCTAATAAGTTTGGTAAGCTTAGGTTGGGGTGATATAATGGAATATCCTAGAATAAGGGATATGCGTGAAGATAATGACCTTACGCAGGAAATAATAGCAAAATATTTAAATGTTGCACAAAGGACATATTCCAGTTATGAAACTGGTGCCAGGAATATACCTGTTCAATGTGTGATAAAGTTGGCAAAATTTTATCACGTAAGTGTAGATTATTTACTTGGACTTACCGATGAAAGTAAGCCCTATCCGCCTAAGACGTAAGGCGGATTTTTATTTTACTGCATATGAGAAGGCCCCCTTGTGGGGAGATGCGCAGCATCTCCGGGGGGCATGGCTCCGCGTATGCGGAGACTGGGGGATTGTTTTTACTTTATTGTATATAACAACCCCTCCGTCAGCTACGCTGACACCTCCCCTTACACAGGGGAGGCTTGGCGTTAAAATCTCCCCCCTCCCAGGGGAGGCTTTGTTTGGTAAGTTCGACGTGTCTCCCCTTACACGGGTGGAGGCTTTGGTTTGGCGGACCACAAATTCCCGTCAGCGCAGCTGACAAAGAGATTGCTTTACCATAATGTCAATATATTTGCACACACCTGAAAAATTTCGGTTTATATCATAATTCGAGATCCGTAAAACTGTAAGTTCGTAAGCATCCAAATATGCAGCTCTTTCCGCGTCATATTTTCTGCCGTCTTCCTTAAAATGCTGTGCGCCGTCAAGTTCAACAATCAGTTTTGCCTTCGCACAGTAAAAATCTGCAATATACTTTCCTAAAACCTTTTGTCTGGAAAAGCGAACCGGGT
>JAGZAC010000208.1 GCA_018370615.1 Clostridiales bacterium | reverse complement strand
GAATTCGTATCTTCGATAAGGATATGTCTAATTTGATTATCGATGGGTACGAGGTATCCATCCGGCCTTGCGAATGGGATACCATAGTCAGCTCACTCATACAGCACCTCGTCAGAGAACTGATGCATTTCCTCGTTTTCCCGAAGCCTGTCCCCATGGGTGTGGAAAACCGTCTTTTGGAACAGGACAACATCATTGATTTCCCGCTGAAATCCAGAGATTTGAGCCGACATACTCTGCGGGAACAGAGTACTGGTTGCCGGCATAGCTGATGAGGCAGTCTATTTGCACCCGGCGCCGATTGATTTTGTCGATGATATATTCGCGTCTCAGAGGGCTTAGGCCCTCTTTTTTCAATCTTTCAAAGGGAATCTCGTCGGTAGTGGCATGAACCTTTCCGTTGACCCCGTGGCTCGCTTGCGAGACACTGTGCACAAGGCTAGAGCCTTTCCGTTGAGATCTGCCAGGCTGTTGTATTTGATTTCGATCATGAAGTTGCCCCTCACAAACTGAACCGTCCGTTCCACTTTCCCTTTGGTCTGTCCTCAGTAGGATATTGTACTCATGTCTGTGACAAACTCAATGTACCTCATCCGAGCGTATAGCTTCTTCCATATCCCGTCTTCATACACCGTGTGTTCCTCAAAGAATCCTCAGTCCATCTGCCTCTGCTTTCCAGGCATTGTTTCAAACCGCACCGTCGCCTTTTCATCCAGGTCCATTTTTCGGCTTCTCACATATTCCTTGACGATGCTGTATTTCCCTTCAAATCCCTGTTCCTTGAGCTTTTCCAATATCCGGACTGCCGAGTACGGCGCTTCCTCCATCTGCTGATCCACCTGCTGCTTGTATGCATCCAGCTTTGTAGATTTGGGCGCTGACAATGTGTACTCCGGACGCCGCGGTGATTCTGCATACCGTTTCGCTGTCCGCGGGTCTATGTGATACTTCTTATCACCGGCGATGACACTGAGCAGCCATAACGATATACGAAAGGAGGTTGCTTAAATGAGGTCAATAAAATAGCATAGTGTTTTCGGAAAACGGCGTAGCTTCGACTATGCCGTTTCTCCATTTTGCTGGTCACTCAGCAAGGCGACAGGAATTAAACCCACAAGATCATAGGATATATCCGTCTTAGCGATAAAGCGCACACCCTATTCGATAAAGAGAACTTGAAATATCCATGTCTACAAGAAGAATTATGCTTATGAAGATGACCAGAGTTATGATATAATAAATACGAAAAAAATCATGACAGGAAAATTAAAACATTTTCAAAGAATTGGATAGGACAACGGGAATATGAAACTGTTTCAAGCTGCAGACCGGTATTGTAAAGAAAGCAACTGGAAAATCCCGCGCTGCTGAAGATCTGTCTGGTTTCTTTTGGCAGCATCATCGGGATACTGGTTTCAAAGGAAAAGAAAAAAGCCGTTTTCGGAGCAGGATTTGCGGCATTGCGAGTAACTTATCCTCCGTTGATGGGAAAATATTTCCGGATATGGCAAGAAGAATAGGAGAAAACGGTATGAACCATGAAAAATTTATGGCATAAGTTTCAACAAAATCTATCCGCTTTTGGTCGGCAAGGCGGATAAAAAAGGACGCACAGTGGACGAAGTGCTCCAGGTGATCACCTGGCTGACCGATATACCGCAGAAGAAATCGAAAAGGCTGCGGCAAGCACGCTGACATACGGGACTTTTTCCGCAATGCCCCGCAGCTAAATCCGAACCGGAAGCAGATTGCCGGCGTTGTATGCGGCATACGTGTGGAAACGATTGAAGAGCCGCTGATGCAGGAAATCCGGTATCTGGATAAACCGTTCGCCGAAAAAGGCGGCGCTTATGTGTGTTTCCCCTACGACATTCGCAAGGAGTTCGGAACGGGCAGGGTGAAGGCAGATATTACCTTTGACGGCGAACCGTATTCCGGCAGCATCGTAAATATGGGCCTAAAAATGACGATGGCTCTGTTGGCTATATCATTGGTGTTCGGAAAGATATTCGGATAAAAATAGGAAAGCAGCCGGACGATACCGTAAAAGTCAAGGTAAAAGCGGTCTGATCCTACTGAGAAGGAGGCGGAAAACAATGTGGGAATGCCCAAAATGCGGGCGAAAATTCAAGAATACCAATCAAAATCATTACTGCGGCTCGGCTGCGCAAACCATTGCGGAATATATCGCACAACAGCCGGAAGATACCCAGCCGTATCTTCGACTGATAAACGAAGCTATCCACAGCGCACTGCCGGATGCCGTCCAAAAGATTTCATGGAGTATGCCGACTTACTGGAAAAAACGGAACCTCATCCAGTTTGCAGCATCCAAAAAGCACGTTGGCCTGTATCCCGGTCCGGCGGCGGTGGACGCCTTTGCAGGTCGGCTGCAAGAATACAAAACAAGCAAGGGAACCATCCAGTTTCCCTATGATAAACCGCTGCCCCTTGACCTGATTGCAGAAATCGCAAAATGGTGCGGAAAGGAGTACGGAGAATCATGAACACGGATATTCTCTTATTCTTTGAAGGACACATGGACGCCCTTCCATTCTATGACAAACTGGAAGAACAGATTTTAAGTGAAATTGACAATGTGCGCATCAAGGTGCAGAAAAGCCAGATTTCCTTTTACAACAAGCATTTGTTCGCCTGTGTGTCGTTTATGCGGGTAGGGAAACTGAAAGACTGCCCGGAGAATTATATTGTAGTAACCTTTGGTTTGGAGCATAAAGCGGAGTCGCCTCGGATTGACATTGCGACCGAGCCTTACCCCGGCCGCTGGACTCATCATCTGCTTGTTTCCCAGTTGGATGAGATTGACGATGAATTGATAGGTTGGATCAAAGAAGCAGCGGAGTTTGCTGCTGTCAAATAGGCCGCTGTTAGAAGAAGGAGGAAAATGTCAACTCAATGTATGAATTAAAAACAAAACCAACCGGCCTCTCGCCTTCAGAGGTAATGGAGGCCATTTCTCATCCGCAAAAACGGGAGGATGCAAAAACACTGCTGAAAATTTTCAGCAGCGTGGCCGGGAGCGAGGAAAACCGGTAGTCTGGGGAACGCACCTGATTGGCTATGGCAGCTATCGGTATCAATACGCCACCGGGCATAAAGGGGAAATTTATGCTGCCGGCTTCTCTGCGACCAATCGAAAAATCACTCTGCATTTATATCTGGATGGCCCGGAAATACAGGAGTGCTTAAAACGGCTTGGAAAGCACACATGCGGAAAAAGTTGTTGTATCTGAATATGTCCATATAGATGTGCTTCAGCAATTGATTCAGAAAGCGTGGAATACGATCCCGAGCAATGAACGAAAAGGAAAAATATGATGTCATTTCAGCATAAACTGTAGCAGTCTTATGGTAAAATGGAGGTTCCTATGGATTTTCACCTTATTGATCTTAATACCTGGCGCAGGAAAGAATATTTTGAACATTACTTTGACAGTGTTCCCTGTACCTACAATATAACTGTAAAATCGAGGTGACGCCGCATGGACCAAATGGTAACCGCCAACATTGCGCTGGATATATTCAGCATCGTTTTGTCCCTGATTCCGGTGGTGTATCTGATCAGCAACCGTCGGTTGAAATATCGGCTGAATCAATTCTTTTTGGGCGTCGCCGTATCCAATATCTTTATGATTATCGGCGATCTGGCAGACTGGCTGCTGCAAAGCACCGCCGAGCCGTGGCAGAAAAACACGCTGTCGGCTTTTTCCGCATTGTTCTATGCCGCCTCCGCTTTTGTGCTGTATTTCTTCTTCCGGTACATATCCGATTATTTGAAACTCACCGGTAAGCCCCGCAAATTATGCCATATCTCTGTGATAACGGTTTGCACCATTCAAGTCTTTTTCGCCCTCATCAGTCCGTTCACCGGCTCCATCTTCTATGTGGCCGATGACGGCTATCAGCGAGGGCCGCTGTTTATCATCTCCCAACTGGTGCCCCTGTTCTGTTATCTCCTGTTTACGGCTCTCGTCATTATCTATCACAAGAAGCTCAAGCGCCGGGAAGTCGTTTTCTTC
>JAGZAC010000207.1 GCA_018370615.1 Clostridiales bacterium | reverse complement strand
CTCCGTGTAGAAGAAATCCCGCCAGATATCGTCCTTCTGAACCGCTTGCAGGAACGTGTCCAGCTCCTGTTCGTTCAGTACCTGCATCGGCTTGTAGTTTAGCTTCGGCGCAGTTGCGTTCTCGGTCGGATTTTTCGGAATGATGTGCGCCTGCACCGCGGCCTTCATCGCGCCGTGCAGCATCGTGTGGATGTGCCGCACCGTCGAGTCGGAGAGCCGTTTGCTGCCCTCCGCGTCTTCACGCACGCGCCCGCCGGATTTCAGCCGCCGGTACATCCGCTGCACGTCCTGCGGCGTGATGAGCGAAACCTGCTTGCCGCCGAGCTGCGGCTTGATGTAGTTTTCGATATAATTGCGGTAGCCTTCCAACGTGCCCGACCGGATCGTGCCGTCCTTGTATTCCGCGAGCCAGCGATCCAGCCACTCGCCCAGCGTCATGCGGCTGTCCTCGGTCAGCTCCACGTCCTGATAGCTTTGCGCGTTACAGGCAAGGGGAGGATCATCAGCGCCAGACATAAGCAAAACTGGGATTTCAGGGTAATCTCTGCGCAACTGTTTAAGAAAAACCAAGCCCATTCCGTCACGCATATTAAAATCTGAGCAAACAGCATCTATGGAGCTTTTTTACGCCCATTTATATCCCACCCCCCAAACGGTTTCAATCGGTGACAGGTCATTGGCAGCCAGCTTTGCGCGGATATTTTTGATGTGGCTGGATATTACAGAACTGTCACCCTCTGCGTCATAGCCAAACACGGCTTCATAAATTTGTTCTCTGGTAAAGGTTTGGCCATGATGAAGCGCCAGGTATTCGCAGATTTCATATTCCCCTTTGGTGAAGGGAAGTTTTTGTCCATCTGCCAGAGCTTCTTTGGCATTCAGCTGAAAAACTACACCGGTAATGGAAAAAGAATTTTTCTTTTCCCGTGTATCCCGCCGCAGATGGGCATTGACTCTGGCGCGCAGCTCTGTCATACCAAAGGGCTTGGTAATATAATCATCGGCTCCAAATCCTAATCCTTGTACAATGTCATTCTCCTGCGTTTTCGCTGTCAGAAATAAAATGGGACAGTCCACACGATAACGAATCTGCCGGCACAGAGAAAAACCATCGACCCCCGGCATCATCACATCCAACAGGATCAGATCATATTTTGAGAAATTCATGTTGAGAACAGCAGCTGCGTCCGATACCAGCGTACAGATATGGCCGTCTTTTTCCAATACCCGGCGGATCAGCTGGAGCATTGCCTGTTCATCATCTACGGCTAAAATTCGTGCCATAGACGGCCTCCTTCCTTATGTATAAATAACAGCAGCCCCAAAGGGAGACAGCGCCAGCTTCGCCATTTTGAAGCACTGCATCCCAAACGGAATGCCAATAATGGTACAGCACAGCAACAGGCCGTTTAAGAGGGCTGCAATCGCCAGCGGGATTCCGCTGAAAATCATCCAAAAGATGTTGGCAATTACCGAAAGGGTACTGCCGCCATACTGAACCTCTTTGCCAAAAGGGAAAAAGGCCAGAGATGCCAGCTTGAAGCATTGACGCCCGATAGGTATTCCAATAATCGTCATACTCCACAAAACTCCGGCAAGTGTCCACGAAAGTCCCTGCCATAGCCCACCAAACAGAAACCACAGAATGTTTCCAAGACATCCCATATTTCTTTCCTCCTATCTCATTCAGTATGAGCGCCGTTATATCTTGAAAACCAAACAACGCACCCTATTATTATAACACATGAAATGATAGTGCCGTAAAGGATGCCCGCTTGCAATTCTGATTGGTTCGCTGCGGGAAGATGAAACAGCCATGCGACGGAACTTTCAGAAAAACGAACACTCCAGCCATAAGGGATCACATACCAGATTCCCGCACCCAACCCGGTCTGCATCAGGGCGGAGAGCAGGCTGCCCGCAGCGCCCACACTGATTCCAAGATTCCGGCCAAATCGGACTGCCAAAAACAGGTGCAGCCCATACAGGAAAAGATTGCTGGCCCAAAGCGCCAGAGGAATGACAAGGAAAAATCCCACGGGGGTCTGTGCGTCGGTGACCAACGGGAAAAGACAGCCAAACACCACGGCGCTGATACCTACGGCAGCAAACCCGGCAAGGAAAAGCCAGGTTAGCTTGGAAAGAATCCCTTTCATTCGGCTGGTTCGGGTCAAAAGATTTTGAAAATGTCCGGCCCGCATTTCCTGATCGGCGGTTATCTGGCAGACAATCGAAATAACAAAGGGATATGCAATCGCATGGATTTGGGCAAAAGCCGCCAGCTTATTGCTGTCACTGCTACCGGAAATCCCAGCGTAAACCAACATAAGTGCAGCTCCGCAAAGAGAAAACAACAGGTGTGCCGGAAAGAACGCACAGCGCCGCAGCTTGTAAAGGTCGCTTTTCAAATAGCGAAAATACTCAGTCATATTTCCGCACACCTTCCCAAAAAAGACGGGAGCCGACCCATGCCATCAGAACCAGCAAAGTCAAGCCAATCAGAACTCCCGGAACAACAGTAGCCACATCCAGCAAAGAGGAACTATCTTCTAAAGGGAGACCATTGGGGTGCATTCCAAAAAACGGACAGACCACCCGTGCCGGGATCGCATACGGGTCCAGAAAGAACCAGCCTTTTTCTGCACCTATCGTTGAAAGCAGCAGATTCGCTCCAACGGACAAAATCAAAGCCGGAAAATATCCCATCAAACTGGTGAGCAACATCACGAATGGAATTTGCCACAGAAAAGTCAGCGCCAACAGCATGCAGCCAACTAACCCGTTCATTGGAGATACTTCCATGCTGGTCGTAAATCCTACCATTGTTGTCACCAGCCATAACAGAAGGTTCGCTCCAAAAACAAGGAGGAGCAAAGCCAAAATTTTCCCAAGCCAGATTTTAGAAGATGATACCGGCAAACAGAGGATATTCTGCATACCCGTGTTTCGTTCCCGCACAATCATGCTGGCGGACAGCATGGAAACCAAAACCGGCAGAATAATCGTGTACCACCAGTTATAGGCGGAAAGCTGGACATAGCTCCCACTTAAAATGTATCCAAGCAGCAGTGTTGCCAGGGGAGCAAAGAATACCAGCTTCATGGCAAAAGTGTGCCGCATCTTCAAAAATTCCGATTTTAGCATTCCGTACATTCTTCATTCCCCCTTGCGGTTGGTTCCAAGCACTTGCATAAAGACCTTTTCCAAATTGGCGTCTTTTTGGATTTTCGCTTCATATCCTAATTTTCCGGCTGCCATGATTCCAATGTGATCTGCGATTTGCTGAACTTCAGACAGAATATGACTGGACAGAATCACCGTAATTCCCTGTGCCGGAAAAGAACGGATCAATTTCCGAAGATCCTGTATCCCGATGGGGTCCAGGCCGTTTGTAGGCTCATCCAGAATCAGAAGTTTCGGCTGTGCCAGCAATGCAAGAGCGATGCCAAGACGCTGTTTCATGCCCAAAGAGAAATTTTTTGCTTTTTTCCTCCCGGTATTGGTGAGCTGCACCACCTCCAATACTTCCTGAATACGGCTGTCCGGCAGACCCAAAGCCAATGTTTTGGCCTTTAGATTTTCGTAGGCAGAAAGGTTTTCGTATAATGGCGGCGTTTCGATCAGCGCACCGATTTGGGTTAAATCTTTCCGGCTCCACGGGTGCCCGTCAAACAAAATCTCACCAGAAGTGGGGCACAAAATCCCAGTGATCATCTTCAGAATGGTGGATTTGCCTGCTCCGTTTGGCCCCAATAAGCCATAGACGGAATTGCGGAGAATGTTCAGCGATACATGATCGACTGCGGTTTGCTCTTTGAAATTTTTACAGAGATTCGTTGTGCTTAAAATGAACTCCATATCCTTAGATCCTTTCCTGATGTTATGAGAAAAGGATAAACCTTAAATTTGGAGATTCTATGGAGAAAAATAAATTCAAAAGTGGGTGTGTCAAATGATATGCTCCCTCTATGAGAGACAGTGAAATAAAACACTGTTTCCATAGGGGGAGAAATTTATGTCCAAAAGCAAAATTCCGTATGAGAAAAAAGTAG
>JAGZAC010000206.1 GCA_018370615.1 Clostridiales bacterium | reverse complement strand
GCATTTGTTGCATGTACATGCGCGTTTGCCATCGTCTTTCCCTATCCTTTCCTATTATTACATTGTCTGGAGACAACGCGAATCTATAACTTTTCTACCACCCGAAGCTTTGCACTTCTTGCCCGTGGGTTTTCAGAAATTTCTTCCTGTGTAGGTACAATCGGCTTTTTCGTAATGCGTTTTACAATAGGCTTCTTTCCACAGGTGCATACGGGGAAGTCCGGTGGACATTCGCAGGGAGATTCCATTTTCCCAAACACCTGCTTTACAATCCGATCCTCCAGAGAGTGAAACGTAATCACCGCCGCCCGCCCACCGGGACGCAGCCGCTGCACCGCTGCCCGCAGGGACGGCTCAATTACATCTAATTCTCCATTTACTTCAATACGCAGTGCCTGAAAGGTTCTTCTGGCAGGATGCTGATTTTCTTTGCGTCTGGCTGCTGCCGGTACAGCGTCAATTACAATATCTGCAAGCTGCCGGGTGGTTTCAATCTTTCCTCCCACTCTTTTTTCCACGATTGCCGATGCTACTCTTCGATAAAACCGCTCTTCTCCATAGTCCCGGAAGATTCTGCAAAGCTCTTCCTCACTATAGGTGTTGACAATATCTGCCGCAGTAGTACTTCTCTCCCGATCCATACGCATGTCCAGAGGAGCACAAACATATAGGAGAAGCCTCTTTCCCCCTCGTCCAGCTGTACGGAGGACACCCCAAGGTCCCACAAAACACCGTCAATTTCATATATCCCCAAGCCGTCCAGCACTTCGCCTACAGCTGCAAAATTTGCTTTTATAACGGTAGAAGCAATCCCGTACACTGCAAGCCGCTCTCTGCAGCGCAGCACCGCACGTTCATCCTGATCCAAGCTGATCAGCCTAGCACCGTGCGGAAGTCTTCGCAAAATTTCTTCAGAATGACCGCCTCCCCCGGCAGTACAATCTACAAATATTCCGCCGCGCTGGGGTGCAAGAGCATCTACAGCTTCCTTCAGAAGAACAGAAACATGTGTGTAGTTCACATTCTCTCTGCCTTTCCCAATGAATTTATAGGCCGTATTCCAGCATCAAATCCCGAATGCTTGCAACCTTTTCCTTGTCATACATATCCGGAATCTGTGCGCTCTCCGACGCCCAAAGTTCTACTCTGTCGCCGCATCCAATAAAAGTAACCTCTTCGGTAAGACCCGCATACTCCACTAAATCCTTTGACAGCATTACGCGGCCTTGTCCATCGGGTACTGATTTTTGTGCGTTTCCGCAAATAAATCGAGTAATGTCACGCACCTGCGTTTTCGGCAACTCCTTAAGTTTTTCTGTATAATTCGACCATTCTGCAAGAGAATACGCTGACAGGCAACCGTCGACATTTACTGTGATCACAATCGGGGAGCCCAAATCCTCGCGGAATTTTGCCGGAAAAAATACGCGGTTTTTTGCATCCAGCGCATGTGTATACTTACCCAGCAGATCCACTTTCGGCTCCCCCCTTTTCCACCATTTTTATGGAATCATCATGGTCAATTGCACCACAAGCATGTAAATATTATAATATGTGCGTTGCAATTTTGCAATACATTTTTGTAAGTTTTACAAGGTTTTTTTCAATATTTCGCACTATTTCTCCTGTTTTTCTCCAAATATTTCCCTTATTTTTTACATTTTCTACCATTTAATTTATTTTTTACCATTTCCTTTTGCGAACATTTGTTTTTTTGTTGTTGTAGAAAATTTCCATGGTAAAGGATTAGCAGTTTTCATTCTTTGCATATGTAAAAATAAAAAGCCTTCCGGCTTTTTACAGTTTTTTAATAGCCTCCTGTGTGCAAGGGGAGTCCACCTAAAAATAGCCTCCCCTTCTTTATGAAGGGGAGGTGGCGCTGCGAAGCGCGTCGGAGGGGTTGTCATAGGAGAACAATCCCCCTGTCGGCACAGCCGACATCCCCCTTTACACAAGGGGGACTTTTACAAAAAGACTACCCATAAGGGAGTCCTACCTTACTTAAAGCCTCCCCTGTGTAAGGGGAGGTGACTTGCCGAAGGCAAGGCGGAGGGGTTGCAACGTCTTTTAAAAAGCCGCTCCCCGGGAACACAAGAAGCGGCTTTTGATTATTTTTCTCACGTAAAGGTCTTAGGATCGGTGTATCCCGGTTTCACCAAAACATTATCCTTATCCTTTACATACTCATTGTACACATCTTCCCACTGGGAATAATCGTATTCCTCTACAGAAACAGAAATATATTTTTCCGGCTTTCCCATCGTACGATTGACAACGGCGGCAATTTCTTCCGCGGCCTCTTGCAGTTGCTCCTGCGACGGACCGCTAATCGTTTTAATTACAATATGTGGCATACGAATCTCTCCTTTTATATCTAAATTTATTTTACTCAATCCAAGTGATTTTATGAGGATTCGGCTCGTGGGGCGTCCCTCCAGAATTCGCAGCATAGCCCAGTAAAACAGCGATCCCCAAATCATATCCCTCGGGAAATTTCAAACGCATCATAAAGTCTGCACCCTTCTCACCGGAAAAAGAAAATTTCGCCAACCCGCAGATCAAACTGTCAATCCCCAAGGATGTGGCCGCCAGTGCAATGTTCTCCGTCACAATGCCGCAGTCCAATAGTTCTGCATCAGCAACGGAAACAAACATCATGCAGGGAGCGTTGTAATACAGCTTTCCCCCTCTGGACTGAATACGCTCATAAATGCTTTTGTCCGGCAAAGCTGCCAGATTTTTCATTCCTTCCTCTTCTAACTCTTCCATCAGCTTACGGTTTTTCAGGACAATTATTTGCCAAGGCTGCCGATTCATTGCGCTGGGGGCAGAAACCCCTGCACGGGCAATAGCCTGCAAATCTGCATCACTCGGCATCCGATCGGTAAATGCCCGGCAGGAATACCGTGTAGAAATAGATTGTAAAGTGTCAAGTACCATAATATTTTCCTCCTTAATATTGACAAATTAATTCAAAACTTCGGCGGCAGCCACCACACGGAGCAAGTCCTCATCCACATACTGCCGTCCATATCCGTCAATGAAACGCTGCCGATACTTGTCTGTTTTCAAATTATATTCCAAAGTCCACAGCGCCCAAAAGAGATCCACATGGCGGTCTCCCACGCCCCCGCAGCCCACATCCACAAAGCCACTCAGCTTCCAATCCCGCAAAATAATATTGGGTAGGCAATAGTCTCCATGCAAAAGTGTATCCGCAGCAAGTATATGTCCATGGCTACACAGAACACTGTAGGCTTCTTCTGCCGACGTATATCCCCAATTATCCGGAAACAGAGTATCATCAAATACGCCCCTGTGGTAATTGGAGCAGGCACGCTCCAGATACATTTCCGTATGATTTTGCACAGGACAATCGGCAAAATCTGTATGATGAAGGAACCACAGCTGCTCAGAGAGAACATCACACAGCCGTTCCGGCTGCGCCAGGTATTTCTCCGCGGTGCAGTCATCGCCCTGCACTTTTTCCGTCAGCAGCCAGTCCATCTCCTTAGAAATATATGCCAGCACATTAGCAGAAAGTCCCCTTGTATGAAACCAGCCAGTCAGTTCCGCTTCCCTCTGCAGTGCGCCTCTAGGAGCAGATTTTAGAAAATACCCGTCGTCCTTCTGAATAAGGAGCACACGTGCCTCAGGAGAACTGCTGCTGTCATACAGCCTTGCGCCAGACAAAATGGGCAGAAGCTCTTCAGGATACATCTGCGCATGAAAAGGAACTGATTGCAAACGCATAGTTTTGTCCCTTCCTAACTTAACTTTAAAACGAAAACTTTTGCTGTAACAACCCCTCCGTCAGCTTCGCTGATACCTCCCCTTACACAGGGGAGGCTTTGAACACTATAGATTTACAAAACAACTCCAGGGGATTGTCGACAAAGTCGACTGAGGGATTGTTTATTATATAAGGTAACAACTCTTCCGCCTTGCCTTCGGCAAACCACCACCCCGGGATTTGCGTGGCACTTACACAAGGGGAGCTCTGAACGCTATATATAGTCCCCCCTTGTGTAAAGGGGGATGTCGACGAAGTCGACTG
>JAGZAC010000205.1 GCA_018370615.1 Clostridiales bacterium | reverse complement strand
CCTCTCCCTCCAGCACGCCTTTAAAAACGCCCCATTTGGAGGATTCCACGGAAACCAAGCCATCGTTGTCTCCATCGTACCGCCGGACCACCCAAAAGGGCACCATCAAAAACAGATCGCTTCTGCCGTTTTTCATCTTAGCACCATAACTTGTATAAGCGACTCCTTCTGCATCGGGGTTGTTCCTGTTAAATTCCGCACAATATGCAGTAGAAAACTGCCGACATACCCGCTGAAAATCCGGTTTTTTGTCACCCAACAGACGGAAAAAGCAGTTGACAAAAAACGCGGAAATACGAAACAGTACGGCAGGAAATTCCAGCAGCCGGTCGATGGTCCTCAAGCCATGATGGCAGGTACAGACCGTCGTAAGAGACGCCACATACGGCGCCATCCCAAGAGAATGAATCACGTAACGCGATTCCATTCCTCCGTTGGAGTGGGCAATAATATTCACCTTTTCTGCACCAGTAAGGGCGAGGATCTCCTGAATATCCCGCCGAATGATCTCCCCGTTATGCTCCATAGCGCCCCATGCGTCATGCCCCGTGTAGAAAATCCGTGCGCCCCGCCTTTCCAGTTCCTTTGGGATCCTTCCCCAGTAATTTAGGTGCTTTCGCTGACGGTACCCTACCCCATGCACCAAAACAATGGGATACCGTGCAGCGCATTCCATCGTTTTTTCTTCTTTTTTACGCATATTTCCCTATCTCGCTTATCGATGATTGGCTTTAGTATACATTTTTTCACGTTTCTTGTCAATCCGCCGATGAAAGCTCTTGACAAAAGAGGAAAAATCGCATATACTAATTTATATAAATATATAGAAACCGTTGAAGCGGGAATAAAAATACATCGTGCACTTACAGAGAGCCGGGGGGCTGAAAATCCGGCAGAACGCAGTGTATTAAATGGGCCGCCGAGGGCGCAGGGAAAAGCAACGCAAGTCGCATGCTGAGTATTCTGCGACGTAGGGCACGCGTAAGTTGCCGGGAATATGCCTGTATTCCCTAAAGTGTGGGGTTCCCCAAAGCAAGGTGGCACCGCGGATCACAAGATTCGTCCTTGGCAAGGATTTGTCAAGGGCTTTTTTATTGCATATCGGCTTGCCCCCGATACAAATCGTTTAAGGAGAAAACAAATGAACAAAAAAGGAATGTTTGGTGCATTCGGTGGACAATACGTGCCAGAAACACTGATGCAAGAAATTCTTGCGTTGGAGGAGGCATATGCCTACTATATGGCAGACCCGGATTTTCAGGCGGAACTGAATGATCTGCTGAGAAATTACGCAGGACGCCCTTCTCTGCTGTACTTTGCAGAAAAGATGACAAAGGATTTGGGAGGAGCAAAAATCTATTTGAAACGGGAGGATCTCAATCACACCGGCTCCCATAAAATCAACAATGTTTTGGGACAAATCCTTCTTGCGAAAAAAATGGGGAAGACTCGTGTCATCGCCGAAACCGGCGCCGGCCAGCATGGCGTCGCTACGGCAACTGTGGCGGCGCTGATAGGAATGGAATGTGAAATTTTCATGGGCGAGGAAGATACCCGTCGGCAGGCGCTCAACGTGTACCGGATGGAGCTTTTGGGGGCAAAAGTGCACGCTGTCACCACCGGTACCAGAACACTAAAGGACGCTGTCAACGAAACCATGCGTGAGTGGGCCCGCCGCACCAAGGATACCCACTATGTGCTGGGCAGCGTAATGGGCCCCCATCCCTTCCCCACCATGGTGCGGGATTTTCAAAGTGTAATCAGCAAGGAAGCACGGGCGCAAATTTTGGAGATGGAAGGCAAGCTGCCTGCAGCCGTGATGGCCTGCATCGGCGGCGGCAGCAATGCAATGGGGATGTTTTATCACTTTATCAATGATTCCTCCGTACGTCTCATCGGCTGTGAAGCCGCAGGGCGCGGTATAGAGACCGGGAAGCATGCCGCTACCATTGCCAAAGGAACCAAGGGAATTTTCCATGGAATGAAGTCCTATTTCTGCCAGGATGAAAGAGGGCAAATCGCTCCCGTGTATTCCATTTCGGCAGGACTGGACTATCCGGGAATCGGCCCGGAGCACGCCGACCTCCATGATCGTGGGCGTGCAGAATATGTTGCAGTGACAGATGATGAAGCAGTAGAAGCTTTTGAATATCTCGCCAGAACAGAAGGAATTATCTGCGCCATTGAAAGTGCCCACGCTGTAGCACATCTTCGTAAAATCGCTTCCAGCTTTTCAAAGGACGACTGCATCCTGGTTTGTCTGTCTGGGCGAGGAGACAAAGACGTTGCAGCAATCGCAAAGTACAGAGGAGTGTCCATTCATGAATAAAATACCATCAAACAAAAAATCTTTATTTTGCTTTATCACCGGAGGAGATCCAACTCCATCCATTAGCCGGGAATATATTTTATCGGTGCTACAGGCAGGAGCAGACGGAATTGTCATTGGAATTCCCTTTTCAGATCCGATTGCGGAAGGGCCCCTGCTCCAGGCGGCAAATCTCCGTGCCCTTTCGGCTGGCACCACGCCGGACACAGTTTTTCAACTGGCAGCCTTTGTGCGCGACAAAACCAATATCCCCCTATTTCTGCAGTCCTATATGAATCCCATTTACAAATACGGAATCGATGTATTTTTTGACCGCTGCAAAGAAGTCGGCGTGGACGGTGTAATTCTTCCAGATGTCCCCTATGAACAAAAAGAAGACGTACAGCCCGCGGCAAAGCGCTGCGGTGTATCTGTCATCTCTATGATTGCCCCCGCCGGGAAAGAACGCATGCAAAAAATTGCCCGGGATGCCGAAGGCTTTCTGTACATGCTTCCTTCCATGTGTACAATGGGAGACTGCTGCAGCATGCAAAGGGATTTTGCAAAAATTTTGGAAAGCGTGCGGCCAGTTACAAGCATTCCCATCTTTGCAGGATTGGATGACGTCACCTCCGAACAAGCAGCAGAGCTCGCTCCTATTGCCGATGGAATTCTTTTGGGCAGCGCCGTTGCCGCTGTGGTTGCGGCACACGGGGACAACGCTGCAAATTCCATTACTGCATATGTACAATCTATCAAAAAATCTATGGCATAAATAAAAAAAGCGCACCGATATCGGTGCGCTTTTTTACCACGCTTAGAAAATTATTTTGAAAGCGCGAAAGCTTTAACTGTCGGCCTCTATTCTCACAAAACTATCCCCTGCCTGAACATCAAAAAATCCCGGTTCAATTGTCAGATGTTCTTCATCCACTATGGTAAAGGCATATTCATGTGCCATGTTGTCCCGTACTTCGTCTATCATTTCTAAATAGCGAAATCGTAGTTCATATACATAAATTTTATTTCCTTCTATCCTGTACTGTCCCCAGATTTCTCGTCCTCCTTCCTGATCAACGAAAAGCATACAATGTCCTTCTTTTAGAAATTTAATATACGGAATCGGCCAGGAATGCGTCATGGAATACGTTGAATCATAATAATCGTTGGAACATACATATTTCCCGATGATATCATACTCCGGTTCTGTTGTTGTTTCCTGTTCAGTGGATATGCGTACAAAGGGATCTCCTGCGTTAACGGAATAGAACCCTCGGTCTATCACTAGATGTTCCTCATCTGTGATATCAAATATATACTCATCATCCATATAGGGCAGCCCGGCTTGGTCTGTTCCTTCAAATATAGTCCACTCCAAGTCCAGCTGTACATGTATTTCATTGCCGTCTACATTATACACTCCTTTTACATTACAGCATCCCTCTAAATAATTTACCATCAATAGACAATTTCCATTGTCATAAAAGCTTATAGAGGGGACACTTTCTTGATGCATGGTGGTGAAATACTCGTCAGAAAAATACGCACTCGAGCAAACATATTTCCCCAAAATGCTATAATGAAAATTTGATTCATTTGATTCCATAGCATTATGGTCATCAGGTGGTACATTTGGGTCACCAGTAACACAAGATGATAAAAGCAGAATGGTCCACAGTACTGTAAATAACTTGAAAAATTTTTTCATGACGTAAGCTTCTCACCTAATCCTGCAAAATACAATACACATATTCATA
>JAGZAC010000204.1 GCA_018370615.1 Clostridiales bacterium | reverse complement strand
ACAGATGTGCTATGGCGGCCCACGACCCGTATGCCGCTGTCGGCGTACGCTTCTGCGTGACTTGCTATCGCTAGTTTGACGGCAAGGGAACCATCCGTCTGAGAATTTTCAGCGTTCGGAATAGGCCGGGAGAAAATACCGCAGCCGCCTATATGTATCTGTATCCGCATTCGGCTCTGTGCGATAATTATGGCGTCTACAGCGCCAATGCAAGGCCCGGCGTATAGGCACGCTGTCTCATGAGGAAACCGCTAATCTGCCTGGTAGCTTCCGGGACGTCCCCATAGATGGGAATCCACCAGCTGCGAAAGAGGACGATTACCGGTATATTCAATTCAACAGGTTTCAGGCTTCCTAGCCGCTTGTCGGTTTGCGGCGTATTCCCGCCGCTTGGAAAAGAAGAGGGTGGGAGTGGCTCTAAAATGTTCCATTTTGCAGCCACTCCCTGAAAAAACGCTTGCGGGCCATGAATTGTGGCCCGCATTTCTCGATTTATCAAATGTGGTCTGGACATGCATCTGCTTCTATGTTTTTTACTCCCTTCTGCTCACGCTGTTTCCTCAGTATATCCCTACGCCCGCTTTAATCTCACGGTAAATCACCTGCCTGCGATATTTCGGCGCGAAACTCTACATGGTATTGACATCTCCACTTCGGTCAGTTTACAAGGAACCACACATAGCCCGGGAAACGGGCTGCCGACAACAAACAGGCGGTATGCTCCCGGGGAGGGCTGCATACCGCCTGTTTTGTTGTCCGGGAATTCCAACGGGGCTTGCCCCTTAGCACACGGCTTTGCTTGCATAGTATAGTGTGTTCTGCGCTCTGCCGGCGTTGCCGTAAAAATACCGTTGCCGCCGGGGAGGGCAAGGGAATTTGAAGCGGCAGGAAAACAGGGCTGTGATGGCTCGGCGTGGAGCCGCAAGCGCAGGGCTGCTCTCAACAGCAGACGGGGCGTATATGAAAGCCCTCATATGCAACGGTTTTGCTGGTCTACATTGCGTGTTTGACAATCCAATCATAACACTTAGCGGGCAAAATAAAATGCAGAAATAAAAGCGATTTGCCACCAAATCCGACAATATATCGTGTCTTGGGTTTCTTTGCATCAACAGCTTTTACAATCGCTTTTGCGATCACGGCAGGCTTTGACATCAGCCTGTTTCCATATAATTTCATCATACCGGCAGCGGCTTTTTCGGTAGCCTTTTCATAAGCGCCGCCTTTTGACCGGCTCTTCATATTTTTTGTTGCCGTTTCCCACCAATTTGTTTTAGCACCGCCCGGTTCGATCAGTACGACATCGAGGCCAAAATCCGAAACTTCCATCCTCAAAGCGTCGCTGAACGCTTCAACGGCATATTTACTTGCATGATACCAGGCTCCCATATACGATACGATCCGCCCGCCGACAGAAGAAACATTGATGATTTTCCCGCTTTTTTGTTTCCTCATGGATGGCAGCACCATTTGGATCAACCTCGCCGCGCCGAACAGGTTTACATCAAACTGGTAGTTTGCTTCACGGATCTGGATATCCTCTATGGCTCCGAACAGACCATAGCCTGCATTATTGATTAATACATCCATTCTTTTGTCATTCTCTATTATCGTTTTGACCGCCTGCTTACACTGCCTTTCATCCGTAACATCGAGCTCTATTGGGATTATTCCATTTTGCGTCAGCCTTTCAGCCGCTTGTTGATTGCGGACGCCGCCATATACCTTGTGTCCCTGTGCTTTTAAGGATACCGCCGTTTCATAACCTATTCCCGAGCTGGCCCCGGTAACTAAAATGATTTTCATAGCAGCACCTCATGCAAGGTTTTCGTTGAGAAACTCCAAAATATAGGTATGCAGATCCTCCAGAGCCTCCGCTTCGATGGGGTAATGGCTGCCGTTTCTTAATTTCACTTTTTTAACCGGCACTTTTTTGATTTTGTCCAGCACAATGTCACTTAAAAATTCCGGCGTCCAGCGGTCATTCTCCGGCTGCGTCAAAATAATGGGGCATACATCAAACTCCTCCGGCTCAACTTCGGGGATATAGGTCATATAATCCGACAAGAATTTCATGTTCACTTTATTTCCCGCCGAGGTTTTATCCTTCAACATCGCCTTTAATGCGTTTTCATCGTTGCATAAGGTGTTCATCTTTGAGCAAACACTCATTTTCATCTCAAATCTTGAAAGTCCCATGTGGCAGGACAGGGCAGCAAGCGCCGTTCCGAAAGTGCCCCAAAACCAATTCTTTGTTGTCGTCATTCTTACCGCTTTTTCTCTCTGGTCGAGGAACGTCATGCCGATAATGCCCTGGACCTTTCTGTTTTTTGCCGCAACAAAGTAAGTTTCCATTCCGCCCGCAGATAAGCCGTATAAAAAAATCGGCCGGTTATCTCTTGAAAGCTCATAATTCACATAATCGTTGCCGCACGCAACCCAATCAGAAAATGTTACGGTCATGTTTCTGCTTACAGCCGTTTCTCCATAGATAGGCATATCAAGCGCAATCACTTCAAAATCATCCTCTGCAAGGGGCCTGCCGATAATCGTTGTCATCTGTCTGCCATTGGTTCCGACTCCATGAAACAGGATAACTTTCGCTTTCGCACTCGGGTTACGGTAGGTGTCCAAATGTATCTGGTTCCCTTGCCACTCCCAGCACTCTTCTTTTGGCATTGTGGCATCCGTCAGCTGATAGCCCCGAGGAAGAAAACTTTGAATTTCCCTCCAACTATTTTGATTCTGATAACTTACGCTTACAGTTTGTTTTTTGCTCATAACAACTCTCTCCTTCGATTATATGTTTGAACTCGTAAACGCATTATGCAAAATATAACGCCTTTTGTCAGGCGTCATATTGGATGTCTGTTTCAATCGATAACAGCAATTCTCTCAGCTGTTTCAAGGCTTTTTTAAGATTCAGGCTATAAATCCGTTCTTTTCCGCTTTTCTTAACGGAAACCAAGCCTGCGTCCAAAAGCAATTTCATATGATGGGAAACTGCTGGGCGGGAAAGCTCCAAATTGTCGGTCATTTCACTAACCGTCATTTCTTTATTATCAAACAAAAGCATAAGGATTTGCTGTCTGCTTTCGTCCTGAAGCATTGTAAAAATCGGAATACATTCCGACAGAATACCCATTGTCCGTTTGCTCATTTGTACCTCCAGAATAAGTTTACGAGTTTGAACGTATTATACAATCTTTATTTTCAAAAGTCAAGGAGTCAAAAGCATCATCATGCATATTTTATTTTTGGGTAAATCATCATATATCCGTTTTTTCAATCATTCTCTTCTTCAACTGCTGACCGTCCTTGTTTCGCCGCTGACTATCCGGCTCAACTGGGAAGCGGAACGCCTATCTTATCTGCAAGTTCTTTTTGTGTGATGTGGTTTCCGTTACATAAATCGGAAATCCGCTGTCCGGGTGTTCCGGGTAAAGCCATAGACACGCACCTCCTCCGCATAGTTCCATTCTCCGTCTGCTGCGAGTGGTTCCGCTGGGCGGTCTGCGGCGGCGTGTTCGTCCAAAATCCAACCGGGCAAAATACTGCCCGGACTGTACCTCCAGCGTTCACTGGCGGCAGAAAGCGGAAAATGAACGGAAAAGGAGGTCGAGCGTGGACAATCAGGCAGGGATAAAGCCTTGATTTATAAGGCTTCCAGAGAGTGGAACCGGGGGAAGTGGTATACAGTATCTTGCTCCCCCGGAAATGCCGTTCTAACTGTCCACAAAGTACACTATGACAAACACGATTTATATTCACCAGTCGGAAAAGGCGTTCCGCTTCACCCTGCTTCCGAGTTTTCTCTATGAAGCCCCCACATTCCTATCTTTGCCCAACGAAGCAACGGTACTGTACGCCTTTATCCTGCGCCGGACGGAGTTATCCCGCAAAAACGGCTGGGCTGACAAATACGGACGGATTTATCTGTATCATCCCATTTGCGAGGTGGTAGCCCTGCTTCACTGTGGGCGGCAGAAAGCGGTCAACCCTCTGGCGGAGTTACAATAGGCGGGGCTTGTGGAGATGCAGAAAGATGGCTGTGGAAACCCCAGTCGT
>JAGZAC010000203.1 GCA_018370615.1 Clostridiales bacterium | reverse complement strand
AGTGTCTGGCATAAGCCTACCGAAAAGGCAAAGGAATACAGAGCCTTTGAGCGTGATATGCAGGAAAAAATGTATCCTGGCTTCCCTCCTACGGTCCGGAAATGCGCGGTGGTGCCGCGAACTGTTCCGTCATCATCTCCGATGAAGAGGTCGGCTCTCCCCTGGTGACAAACCCAGACATCCTGGTTGCGATGAACCTTCCTTCCTATGACAAATTTGAGGCAAATGTGAAACCTGGCGGATATTTGATTCTGGACAGCTCCCTTATCAATAAGAAATGCGAGCGCACCGACATCCATGTCTGCTATATTCCCGCCACAGCAATTGCAAGCGACAACCACATCGAAGGTATGGCAAACGTGATTATCCTGGGACAGCTCTTGAAGCTGACCGGCCTGTTTGACTACGACACCTTCCTCGCCGATATGCTCCGGGGCATCCCCGAATCCAAGTCTGCACTGATTGAAAAGAACAAAACCGCACTGGAGTTAGGGTATAACTATACCGCATAAAAACAGGAGCACCTCCCACGAGGTGCTCTATTTCTATTCTTAGGAGATTACGATGGCTACATTTGATGATTTTACAAAATTGGACATTCGTGTGGGAACGATTCTATCCGCTAAGCCCCTTGAAAAGGCAAGAAAACCTGCCTATCAGCTGGAAGTAGACTTTGGCGCAGAAATAGGAATCAAAAAATCCTCCGCACAAATTATAGAACACTACACACCGGAAGATTTGGTCGGGAAGCAGATACTGGCAGTGGTAAACTTCCCTCCGCGGCAAATTGCCAATTTCTTTTCAGAGGTGCTGGTGCTAGGCACCTACTCTACCGGCGGTGTGGTATTGATTCGCCCGGACCACCCGGTGCAAAACGGAGACAAACTGGGGTGAGCATTATACATGTTTTCTATGTCTCCCCGTTTAAAACAAGAAAATAATCCCTCAGTCAACTTCGTTGACAGCTTCCGGAGATGCTGCACATCTCCACGAGGGGCCTTTTATTGTTTGAGCCTCCCCTGTGCAAGGGGAGGTGGCTCGCCAGAGGCGAGACGGAGGGGTTGTATTGTATGAACAATCCCCCTGTCTGCTAGCGCAGACATCCCCCTTTGCACAAGGGGGACTTTTTTAATTTAAGCCTCCCCTGTGTGGGAGTTGCTCTGCAACTCCTGGGGAGGTGGCTCGCCGCAGGCGAGACGGAGGGGTTGTTGCCTCCATTTCTAATAATCAATCGTTACTCTTCTAAAACATCCACTACTTTTTTCAGCCACTGAATCACCGGCAAATGCTGGGGGCACTGCCCTTCGCATTGACCGCATTCAATACACGCAGAGGCCTTACTATGATTCTTCGCATAGTTTTCATAATACGCCCGCGATAGTGAAAACCCCTTTCGTGTCGACTGCATCTCCGCATTATAAAGTGAAAAGTATGTAGGAATCGGAATACCCGCCGGACACCCCCCTGTACAATAATTGCAGCCGGTACACGGAATCGCAATGGATTTTTCAAGAATCTTCACTGCCCTGGCAACAATATCTCTTTCCTTTTCATCCAACGGCTGAAAATCTTCCATATACCCCACGTTGTCCGTCAGCTGCTCTAAATTACTCATACCGCTAAGCACCATAATCACGCCATCTAAGCTGGCAGCAAACCGAATCGCCCAGGAAGCGACAGACCGTTTCGGTTCCGCCTGCAAAAATAACTGCCGTACCTCCTCCGGCACATTGGCAAGGGCACCGCCCTTCACCGGCTCCATAACGATAACTTCCTTCCCGTGCCGGCAGGCAACCTCGTAGCATTTGCGGGATTGAATCCCGGCGCTGTCCCAATCCAAATAGTTGATTTGCAACTGCACCACATCCACGTAAGGATGCTCTGTCAAAATCTGTTCTAAGAGCTGGGGGCCGTCATGATAGGAAAATCCAATTTTGCGTACCTGCCCCGCCTGCTTTTTCTGCCGGATAAAATCAAACGCATTCAGTCTCTGGGCGATTTCATAATGTGTCGTGTTCAAATTATGCAGCAGATAATAATCGAAGTAGTCCACGCCACATTTTTCCAGCTGTTCGTCAAATATCCTATTCAAATCCTCCTTTTCTTTTAGTCGCATGGTAGGCATTTTAGTCGTCAAAATAAACCTGTCTCTGGGATAACGGGAAGTGAGCACTTGACGAATAATCTTCTCACTGGCAAACCCGTGATACATGTACGCAGTGTCAAAATAAGTAAATCCCCGCTCCAAAAACAAATCCACCATTTGGGTCACCTGCGAGACATCTACATTTGTAGGATCATCTGCATCCAAAAGTGGCAGACGCATAAAACCAAAGCCGAGTTTCTTCATAATGCCTCCAAATTTTAAAATTGTTTCCTAAATTTCTTTTATGAAAGTCTTTTTTCGTACAGGGTCACTATCTCACGCTCCCCTTGTGTAGGAGTTGCTGCACATCTCCCCACAAGGGGGCATTTTATTGTCTGAGCCTCCCCTATGCAGGGGAAGGTAGATTTTACAGGGCAAAACGCAATGGAGTTATTACAAAAAGCAATACAATCCCTCAGTCAACTTCGTTGACAGCTCCCTTTACACAAGGGAGCCTTTTGTCGTTTAAGCCTCCCCTGTGTGGGAGTTGCTCTGCAACTCCTGGGGTGGTGGCACGGCATAGCCGTGACGGAAGGGTTGTCAAAACAAACCCCAGATTCACCATCAATTTCCCAGTGATAGCTTTCCCGCCAAATACAAACGAATGGTAGCTACATCTCTAATAGTGACTCTGCCGTCTCCGGTCACATCACCGGCACTCAAATCTATCTCATCTGCCTCTAAATTCCCCGCTAGATACAGACGTATGGATGCAATATCTCTGATGGTCACTCGTCCATCTCCAGTCACATCTCCCGGTCTGCCGGGTTCTCCTGGCTCTTCTCCTGGATCTTCCTTTGGAACATAGGCGTCAATTCCACCGGGAACGATTGTCTCTAAACAAACCTGCGCATAAAGTCTTGCCATAAAGTCATTGGGATGACACATATTGTCACCGCTGAAATCTAAATAATCTTTATATTCCAGCATAGAAGCCTGCAGACTGGTCACATCTGCACAAACCACACCGGAGTACGTCTCCTCCAGTTCCAGCAAAGCATCCCGGCAAGCATCAAAGTAGGACTGATAATGGCAGTAGGGGTTTGCATAAAAAGAGGAAACCAACACAAATTCACACTCCGGATACTGTGCACGCACCTGCAGGATCATCTCTTCAATGGCGCTTTTATATGCATCTCTTACCCGTTCCAAACTGCCATCGGAGTCCTGACTCTCATTCATACAGTCGTTCATCCCAAAGGCAATAAACACCAGATCCGGCGCATATTGGATCACGCTCTCCTCCAGTTCAGATACCATACCGGAGGCAGAGCTGCCGCCCACGGAAGAATAATAGTCAGAAATGTTGGTACAGCCATAGGACTCTTCCAATTTACTGATAATCTGTTCATTCCAGTACTCCGCGTAAGGATAAATATCCCGGTAGGAGGATGAATTGGCGCCGCCTGTGATGCTGTCGCCAAAGAATACCACGTTCATGCTTTCGTTATTTTCAATCTTTTCCTTCGTTATAGGAAGCGCGTCCGCTTTGTTCTCAGGTGTCCAGCCCTGCCAGGTATCGCTATGCGTGTAGGTAACATTCAAATACCCAGCAAAAAATTCCGAGCTCTGGCCCCAATATTCCCACTTCCCATCTCCCGCAGCAGTGCGGTTGTAGTATCTGTCCCATCCATAATTGTTGGGGTTGGACTGGGGATGGATGTATTCATACTCCACAGTAGAGATGGAGCTTCCGGGAAGAATTGTCAGCTGATTTCCTTCCACGATGTAGTCCACACCCTCCTGATACAAATGACTGAAGGTGGCATTATATACAGAGTACACCTCATCCGGCGTATACATCAGCGTATATGTAGTACTGCCGTCCTGTCCCTTTATAGGATAGACCGCCTCATTATAAATGATATTTCCTTCCCACACCGGCGAGGTATATTTTTGTACATCATAACGATTACAAATATAGTCCGAGAGCTCCTCGTCCGCAGGCGTTCCCGCATTC
>JAGZAC010000202.1 GCA_018370615.1 Clostridiales bacterium | reverse complement strand
ACGATTATAACTTACCCTGTGCTTTCCGCATATAAGATGGAAAAGCGTTTAGAGAGTAGAGTCCGTGAAGAAATCAATGAATTTTCTCAATTTTCTACGTGGAAAGATAAAGAGGGAGTCAGACTTGGATTGATCGGTATAGCATATCTAACTCAAGAGATAAAAAAACTGTCCATCTTTGATTTGGGCTGGGTAAAGCAGCAGTTTCAGAGGCTCAAAGACTTGAATGCGCAATATCAGTTAGGACAACGCTGTTGGAGGAACGATAAAGACTATTATTGCGACGATGACAAAAACTCTCGCAAGGCAGTATAGGCAATAAAACAAGTCTTTTATGTTATACAAACATCTTCTATTTAGAAAGCAAAAAGAGCGTAGGTGAAAACCCTACGCTCTTATAGCTTTAGATTTCTTCGCCGGTATCATTGCTGATAAACCGTCCTTCAAACGAACAATCTAGCGCCGACGCTATCTCCTGCAACTCCTTTTCGCTAAAATTGTCCCGTTTGAATTTTCCGCTGAGATTCTGGGAGGTACACCCAATCCGTGTCGCCAATTCCTTCAAAGTCATATTGCGCTTGATGAGTGCAATTTTGATTTTCTCAGCCATTGACATACTAACGCCTCCCCCACTTTGATTTTTATTATAAATTAAACGGCTACAAAAATCAACAATAAATTTCAAGAGTAACTAAATAGTGAATTTTTTCTTGACGTGAGTAATTATCTAAGGTATTATGTAACTGATAACTTACCATCCATACCGAGACAAGGAGGAAATAGTATGGCTGGATTAAAACGAACGGACAACAAAGGCCGTATCCTTAAAGACGGCGAATCCCAGTGCAAGGATGGATCGTACCGATACCGCTATACAGATGCAGATGGGGTTCGGCGTGATGTGTACAGCAAGCGACTCGTTCCCACTGATCGTCTACCTCCGGGCTGTAAAGATGATCTTAGCCTGAGAGAAAAGGAACGCAAAATCAACCGTGATCTGGAAGACGGTATCAAGGCTGCGGTCGAAAACAAGGCTACGCTCAATGATCTGTTCGAGCTGTATATGGCAAACAAGCCCGAGCTGAAAGATACCACTCGTAGCAATTACCTCTATATGTATAACAAGTATGTGAGGAATGATATTGGCAAGAAAAAGATAGCCAGTATCAAATATTCAGATGTCAAGGCTTTCTATAACAAGCTCATCAAAGAGAAGGGCTTTAAGCCTAACTCTATGGAAATTATTCACACTATCATTCACCCCGTATTTACTCTGGCCGTCCGTGATAACTACATCCGCATCAACCCGGCTACCGGAGCGATGGCGGAAATCAAAAAGAGCCACAACTGGGAGAAGCCAAAGCGTCACGCACTGACCATCGCAGAGCAGACGGCATTTATTGACTATATGAGAAATCACAAAGTTTATAATCATTGGCTCCCTTTGTTCACTGTCTTGCTTGGTACTGGATGCCGTATCGGTGAAGCCATTGGTCTGCGCTGGGAAGACTGCGACTTTGACGAAGGAATCATCAGTATCAACCACAATATGGTCTACCGAAAGTATGAGGAAGACGAAAAGGCACGTTTCCATATCGTAACACCAAAAACAAGCGCCGGCGTCCGTATTGTGCCTATGTTGTCAGAGGTCAAAGCCGCTCTGCAAGCAGAATGGGAAACACAAAAGATAGTCGGGTTCAATGAGTCCGTTGTTGACGGGTATACTGGCTTCATCTTCCAAAACCGCTACGGCGATCCTCTCTCTCCTCATAGTGTCAACCGAGCTATTGACCGTATTTGTGCCGCCTACATCGAAGATGAAACGGTGCTGGCCGATCAAGAGGGGCGAAATCCTGTATTGATTCGTCACTTTTCTGCTCATAATCTGCGTCATACTTTCTGTACGCGGTTTTGTGAAAACGAGCGGAATATCAAAGTCATTCAGGAAATCATGGGCCATGCCGATATTGAAACTACCATGAACATCTATGCCGAAGCTACAAAGGAAAAGAAGAAAGAATCTTTCTCCAACCTCGAAGGAAAAATCAAGATCTCTTGAGGAGGATTTCAATGGGAAAGCTGATAGACCTTACCGACCGCACATTTGATATGCTGACCGTTATAAAAAGGGTTGAGGACAGAAAACCAGGCCGTCCTATGTGGTTGTGCCAGTGTGAGTGCGGCAATACCGTTGTCGTGTCCTCTACAAATCTGCTACGAACCAATGGTACAAAATCATGCGGCTGTCTTCGGCATACTTCCTCTCCCACCCTCATTGATTTGAGGGGCAAAACATTTGGCAAGTTGAAAGTAATAGAGAAAGACCCAGACTCAAAACCAGGTAAAGCGAAATGGGTTTGCGAATGCAAATGCGGAAACATCGTGTCTGTCCTCTCCGATAGTCTCCGCAATGGAAAAACCAGATCCTGCGGTTGCGCCCGATCTCAGATCAAGCATGACCTTACAAATCAGACGTTCGGCTTTCTTAAAGTAATCGAGCCGGTAAAAAACGAGAGGATCAAAGGTAATGAAACTCGCTGGAAATGCCTCTGCCAGAATTGTGGACGCACCGTTGAGGTTAGCAGCTATTGGTTGAGGCATAGCGATCCCTATGGACACTGTAAATGTACCAGATTTAACAAACCTTTGTAAAAGCCATTTACAACCCCTCTGAGCGCTTCAAATCTTAAAGGTGAAACTACCCTCGAACAATTTAATCGCCGCTCCTGCGTTGCCCAGCGGCTCCGCTGGCAAAAAAATAGGGTACAGAAATCCATTGCGGAAATCTGTACCCTATCTTTATTCTCTTATCAAAAAAACAGAGAGTCAGCCCGTAGGCCAACTCCCTGTGTAAGACCAATATTCGTGTGGTAACGCTGTGGTATTTTCGGCAAATGGGGTAAAGCTGGGGTAAAATGAAAATCACTTCTCAAATACTACAACTTATCACTCTTAAAACAGGCGTTTTTCCTTGTTTTTAACCAATTTCAGAACATTTTTCAAGTATTACTCTCCGAGCGGCTTCATTGTCGGGAACAGGATGACCTCCCGGATGGTGTCCGCGCCGGTGAGCAGCATGACGCAGCGGTCGATGCCCATGCCCATGCCGCCCGTGGGAGGCATACCGTATTCCATGGCGGTGAGGAAATCCTCGTCCAGCATTTCGGTCTCGTCGTCGCCCCGCTCCCGCTGCTCCACCTGCTTTTCAAAGCGCTGGCGCTGGTCGATGGGGTCGTTCAGCTCGGAATAGGCGTTGGCCAGCTCGCTGTGGCAGATAAACAGCTCGAAGCGCTCCGTCAGCCGGGGATCGGCAGGGCTGCGCTTGGTCAGGGGGCTGACCTCCACAGGATACATGGTAATGAAGGTGGGCTGGATCAGCTTCTCCTCCACCTTCTGATCGAAGCAGGCGTACAGGGCGTTGCCCCAGGTCTTTTCGGCGGCATCCGCCAGCTCCACGCCCACGGCCTTAGCCGCGGCCACAGCCTCGGCGTCATCGGTGATGGCGCCGAAGTCCACGCCCACATACTCCTTAACGGCGTCCACCATGGTCAGCCGGCGCCAGCCGGGAGTCAGGTCGATCTGCTCGCCCATCCACTCCACCTGATAGCTGCCGTTGATCTCCTTGGCAGCGCCTGCCAGAATGCCCTCGGCAATGTCCATCATGGTGTGGAAGTCGGCGTAAGCCTGATACATCTCCACGGTGGTGAATTCGGGGTTGTGCTTGGGGTCCATGCCCTCGTTGCGGAAAATGCGGCCGATCTCATACACTCGGTCCATGCCGCCCACGATGAGCCGCTTCAGCGGCAGCTCCGTGGCGATGCGCATGTACATATCAATGTCCAGCGTGTTGTGATGGGTGATGAAGGGCCGGGCGGCGGCGCCGCCGGCGATGGTGTTCAGAACGGGGGTCTCCACTTCCATGTAACCCATGTTGTCCAGATAGTTCCGCATGAACTTGATGAACTGAGAACGGATAACGAAGTTCTTCTTCACCTCGGGGTTCACCATCAGGTCCACATAGCGCTGACGGAACCGCAGTTCCTTATCCTGCAGGCCGTGGAACTTCTCCGGCAGGGGCAGGAGGGACTTGGACAGCAGGGTGATGTTATGCGCCCGGACGCT
>JAGZAC010000201.1 GCA_018370615.1 Clostridiales bacterium | reverse complement strand
TGGATGCCTCCGTTGATTTTGGGTGGGATTGTTGCCGCACTGGCATTTATCATTGCCTGCGGAGGCGCCGGCCGTGTGTCGGAGGTAACCATGGGGTTGATTCCTTTTTTGTCCGGGGCGTATATACTGATATCTGTAGTAATTATCATTCGCAATGGAGACCGGCTCCCGGCGGTGCTTCATGAGATAATCGCTTCCGGTTTATCCTTGCGTGCGGCGGCTGGGGGCACAGCGGGCTTTGCGGTGAATCGTGCGATTCGTTTTGGAGTGACACGGGGGATTTTTTCCAATGAAGCGGGCTGCGGAACGTCGCCTACGGCCCACGCTGCGGCCAATACCAAAAGCTCGCATCATCAGGGATGCTTTGGTATTTTTGAGGTGTTTGCCGATACAATTGTTCTTTGTTCCATGACCGCATTTGTCATTCTTTTATCAGACGGAGTGGAAAAAGGAATGGATGGGATTCCCTTGACGCTTTATGCGTATACAGCTCTGGCCGGAAAAGGCGCAGGAATTTTTATTGGAATATCGGTGATTTTGTTTGCCTTTGCCACTGTGATTTGTCAAACCCAGTACGGCGCAGTTGCTATTGGGTATTTTACGCGGAAAAAGGGACCGCATCGGATGTATTTGATAATTTGCGCCCTGTGCAGTATTCTCGGGACGGTGATTGCCGAGGGCCTCATGTGGCAGACGGCGGACTTAATTGTGTCGCTGATGACGGCGCTGAATGTAATATGTTTGCTATGGTGTGCGAAACGGGAGGGAATTTTACAGGTTCCTTCCGAAGAAAAAAAGAAAAAGCGTAAATTATCTTCGGTAACGTCAGAAGGGAAAACATAATAACGAAAAGAACTTTTTGTAACATAGGAGAAGAAGTCCCCCTTGTGAGAAGGTCCTCCAATTCATACAAAAGGATCCCTTGTGTAAAGGGAGCTGTCGACGTAGTCGACTGAGGGATTGTTCTTCACAACCCCTCCGCCGCTAAAGCGGCACCTCCCCTTACACAGGGGAGGCTTTTCAAAGAGGGGCACTACCCCTAGGACTTGCATAGTAAGTCCTCCACAAAAGAGGCTTTTCAAAGAGGGGCAACTACCCTAGGGCTTAATGGCAGGTTCGCCGCAAGGAGGGCGCAGCTAAAAAAGTTTTTCTAAAGGGGGACACTTCCCATAGGAAGCGTCCCCCTTTAGATTGGGTAAATTGTTAAATCAAATTTGCTGCACCAACTCGCACAATTTCTGCATTACTGGCCGCATCGGCCGTTGCAGTAAATACATAGGAGTCCAGATAAATCACACTGTCTGCGGCAGTGTGGAAGGTAATCGAAATCGACTGCATCGTACCGCTGATGTTGTCAAATCCGCAGCTTGCGGCCTGGAACATTGTATCTTCTCCAAAGGAGATATCTGCACTGGCGATGCCGGTGTCTGTTGTGATGGCAACTGTAACATCCAGGGCCTGCGCATCTGCAGATTTCAGGCAAAGGGTCAGATATTTGTAAGTATCGGCGGAAAGTCCCAGTGTGGAGACATCGATTTCTAGTGTCGCATCTTCCGTCAGGGATGTAACTTTTGCCGCATCCTGACTGGCTTCAAAGGAGACATCGGCAGTATGAATGGTGCGGATTTCCCCTTCATAAAGACCAGCAAGAAGCTTTCTCAGTTCCAATGCATCCGATGCATTGACGGTTTCGTCCGCATTTACGTCCATACGCCATACAGTGGCATCATTGGCACCCACGCCGGCCAGGTACTTGGCCGTTTCCAGTGAGTCCAATGCGTTGGCAATTCCGTCGCCGTTTACATCGCCTTGCGCATATGAGATTTCGGTCTGAATGGCCGCTACTGCCGCATCACTGTCAAACAAATTGGTGACGGCAGGCGCCGGTTCTTTATTGGCGATTCGTTCCCGTTCATTGGCCGTGTTCTGCGCGGTTTGTGCGTCGCTGCAGAGGATTACGGAGCTGATATACATTACGTCATTGGTGGCAGAAGTGTTAAAAAGCTTCAGTGCCAGCTGCTGAATGGGCCCGGTCCAGCCGGCAAGCTCGGTGAGATCCACTATGTAGGAATGGTACCGTCCGTCTAGTGTAAGAGACACATCGATTCCGTCCAAATACTCACCATCTGCCATTCCCTGCATTTGATATTGAACGGTAGAGTACACTTCCGTCCGATTGGTTTGTGCCTTCATAGTAAGCACCAGGTAGGAATAGTCGTCTGCATTTATGGTCTGGCCTTCCGCTGTGTAATCAAAGTATACAATCGGATTGCGGGGGGAAGAGACGGTAGCTGCCAGCGCCTGTTCCTCGGCGTCGTATCTTTTGTACGCCATCGTAGTTGTGGGAACAGCATCCATTGCCCGATTGGTGCTGAAAATGAGATTTGCGGAGTTCAGCACTGCATCGGCGTCTACCTGGGTCTTTGTAGAAATCTGGTTGATTTTTTCTTTATACTCCATCAGAACAGCTGCTGCATCTGTTTCCGTCTCACATGCAAGAATCGCGGCAGCGCCTTCCTCCATCAGTGCCTGCACTTCCTCCCACTGCTGTGGATAATACCGGCTTTCGTACCGATAATGCAGCAATCTGTTCGCAGTGTCGGCGATATATTCCTGTGCACCCTCGCCCCGGGAAATGGTGGCAACCAGGATTTGCGCAAACAAGCGGCTGACATAGTCGTTTGGATGGCACAGGTTGTCTCCCGTCATGTCCAGATAACGCTTTCTTGTAAGCATCTCACCCATCATGCTGGTGACATCGGCTACGGCCACACCTTCCTCCTCCAGAGGATACAGGGCGTCTGCATATGCGTCAAACCATTCCGTAGGGAAAATGAGGGGATTGCTTACCAGAGGAGACATCAAAATAATATCGCATTCCGGAAGATTTTCCTGAATGGCGGCAATCGCCTGCTGCAGCGTTTCTACATAGAGACTGGCGGGATCCTCCTGCATGCAGTCGTTCACACCGAATTCGATGATAATGAGATCCGGTCCGACGGCCAGAATCTCATCCATTCTTTCAATGCAAAGGCTGGCCGTAGCACCGCCTTGGTAGATGGATTCATATTCCACGGTTGCATCGGGATATAGCAGCTGCAGCTTTTTAGCAGCCATTTCATGCCAGATGTCTGCATGGGGCTCTGCATTCACGTCGCTGGAGCCGGAGCAGTTGGCGCCGCCGGCAATAGAATCTCCAACAGTGAGGATTTTCACGCCCTCGCCGTTTTCCAGCTTTGTAAGGGTGTTGTTCAGAAGATGCCCTTTAGGCTCTGGTACCAAGGGGGTATTTTCCGGTGGGGTATATGTATAGGTAATGTTCAAATATCCGGTCATATACATGGGGAACTGGCCGCCGTATACATAACCGCCGTTCAGCATTTCCCGCCAGCCGCTGCTGGTAGTGGCATCCCGGTATACATAGGAGTATCTGTATGCGCTGATATTTCCCTCCGGCAGAATTACCAGCTTGCCGTCTTCAATGGTATAGTCCACACCGTAGGTATATTCTGTTTCCAGATAGGAGTTCTGCACGGAGATCACACGGTCAACATCGTACATCAATTGGATGGGATCAATGGTGCCGTCTTCATTTTCCAGAACAAAGAAGGATTCGTTGTATACAATGCTCTCGCTTGTATCCCAGTATTCCTTGGTGTAGCGTTCCACTTCATATTCGTCCAGGAAAAGCTCTTCTTCCGTATAGGAATGACCGTTTGCCTTTTCCAAAATTCCATTCCATGTTTCGGAGGAATCGTTTGTGCTGCCGCCTGCGGCATACAAATATATGCTGTCAGTAGCGGAGGCATCAAAGGTCAGTGTAACTGTGTCGCCGGTGACGCCATCATAGGTGTACAGCTCATATCTGTGGCCGGCTGTGTAGGCGCAGTTCTCGGACCAATCCCCGCAGGAAAGGGTCAGGGTATTCATACCTTTATTGGTAGCGGGAACCCACATGACCAGATGCAGCTGCCCATCGGCCGCCGAAGCATCTGCGGAAGTTAAGTTGATTTGGGCACTTACATTACCGTCTGCTGCAGCCGCAATGCGAATTGCCCTATGATTTTCGTCATAAGATACAGCGGCGTTTTCTATCGCTTGTGCTGCGGAAGCGTCTTCGTAAAACGGAGAGGGAGCTTCCGAT
>JAGZAC010000200.1 GCA_018370615.1 Clostridiales bacterium | reverse complement strand
AGGTGGCATCAAGCTCCAATGATCTTGCAGATGGAGCTACAAATCAGGCTGCGGTAGTAGAGGAGCTTACCGCAACTGTTACAGGTGTTTCAGAACAGGTGGAAAAAAATTCACAGTCTGCCAAAGAAATCAGTGTAAAAGTGGATGAACTTGGAAATGCCATTTCAGAAAGCAATGGCAAGATGCATGAAATGGTTGATTCCATGCATGAGATCAGCGAGGCATCAAAGGAGATTGATAAGATTATCACGACAATCAACGAAATTGCATCCCAGACAAATCTGCTGGCACTGAATGCTTCCATTGAGGCTGCAAGAGCGGGAGAGGCTGGAAAGGGATTTGCAGTTGTGGCAAATCAGGTAAACGTATTGGCAGATCAGAGCGCCCAGGCGGCAAAGGAATCTGCGACTCTGATTGAAACCTCTGTGAAAGCTGTGGAAAAGGGAATGGTGATTGCGGGACAGACTGCGGCACAATTAGAGGAGGTTGCTGAGAATTCCAAATTAATTACGACTGAAGTTACAAATATTGCAGAGACGTTGGAGACACAGACGACAGAAATTAAGCAGATTAATGAGGGAATTGAGCAGATCAATGATGTCGTACAGACAAATTCTGCAACATCAGAGGAATGTGCAGCTGCCAGCCAGGAGATGAGCAGTGAGGCGGAAAGTCTGCGTGAAATGATCCGCAAATTCAAAGTTGCAGAAGATAAAAAAACGGTGTAACAGGTACTGTTTTTAAAAACATATAGAAACAAAAAGCGCACCCCTGCTTCTTCGCAATGGAAGAGGCAGGGGTGCTGGCATGTGGAAGACATCTGCTGTCAGCCAGAGGACGTGGGAATCAGTCCGTTCCAGAAGAACACAGGATTTTCTACGGTACTCATATGTAAGAATCATCCGGTTCCGTAAGTGTTATCGCGTTATTTGTAAGTGATATATGTGCAATATTTACAAAAAACGGGGAAAGATTGCAAAATAATTAACATCTATAGACAAAAAAATGAAAAAGTAGGATAATAAAAGAAATAACTATCAGGAAGGAGTCGGATGGGTATGAAAAATGTGAGCGTGCGTTGGAAGATGATTATTCTTGCGCTGATTACGCTGATTGTCAATCTGTTTATGGGGCTTTCCGTAGGCGCCAGCGTCACCACCGCTTACTGCTACGGAGCAAAAGATTCGGAGGGCGTGCATCAGGTGGTACACACTTCCATTCTCTCCGCCGCAATTGCCGGAATTTTGGTTGGAATTATTGGATTTTTCGTATCTACGCCGGCGCTACGTCTGATGGAAGCTCCCGACAATGTCATCGGTCAGTCTGCCACATATATGAAAATCTACTTCTGTGGGACGCCGGCTATGATGGTTTACAATTTCGGCGCGTCTATCGTACGCAGCTCCGGAGATACAAAGCGGCCGTTGTACTACCTGAGCATTTCCGGCGTTGTCAACATTATTTTAAATTTGATTTTCGTCATTGTTTTTCACCTGGATGTCGCAGGCGTTGCCATTGCAACAGTGATTTCTCAGTTTATTTCTGCAGCCTGTATTTTGGTGCATATGCTGCGATGTGACAAATGGTATAAGCTGGAGATACGAAAGCTTCGAATTTACCCTGAAAAGCTGTTGAAAATTATAAGGATCGGCGTCCCCGCTGGGCTGCAGAGCTCCGTATTTTCCATATCAAACGTGGTGGTTCAATCTTCCATCAACTCTTTTGGCTCCATAGCGGTCAACGGGAATGCGGCCGCGGCCAGCCTGGAGGGCTTTATGTATTTGTCCGTAAACGCCTTCCATCAGTCCGCCGTCTCCTTTACCGGTCAGAATATCGGAGCGAAAAAATACCACCGGACTGGCAGCATCATGAAAGCAGCTCTTGCACTGGCCGCAGCTGTCAGCATTGTGATGGGCGGAGTTTTCCTTCTTTTCAGGGAAGAGCTTCTACACATATACATACCCGCGTATATGCCGAATTCCCAGGCGGCGGTAGCCTATGGTGTACAGCGGCTAATCATCATCTGTTCCACATATTATTTATGCTCCGGCAACGATGTTATGACCGGTGTCCTGCGTGGAATGGGTACATCGCTGGTGCCGGCGCTGATATCTGTCATCGGCGTATGCGGCACGCGGATTCTTTGGGTGCTGCTGATTTTCCCTTCCTTCCACACAATTACTTCCCTGTATATTTCCTATCCTGTCTCCTGGTTCATCAGCTTTGCAGCGCAGATTATATGCTTTATATTTGTAAAAAGGCGTCTGCAAAAACAAATGGAAAATATAGAGCGAAAGCAGAAAACGCCTCCCGCTGAAGAGACGGCATAAAGATAAGCTAAAGCTGAAAGAGGTAGTTTATTTAATACAATTACACCTGGAGATTTTCTTAATTCAAGCCTCCCCTGTGTAAGGGGAGGTGGCTCGCCGTAGGCGAGTCGGAGGGGTTGTAAAAAAGACAATCCCCCAGGTGGCTACGCCACCAGCCCCCTTTGCACAAGGGGGCCTTTCTTAATTCAAGCTTCCCCATGCGAAGGTATTCCCTTTGCACAAGAGGGGCTTTTTTCTTCGCCTCCCCATGCGAAGGTATTTCCTTTGCACAAGGGGGCTTTTTTCTTCGCCTCCCCATGCGGGGGTATCCCCTTACACATGGAGATTTTCTTGCTGCAAGCCTCCCCTGGGAGGGGGGAGGTGTCAGCGCTAGCTGACGGAGGGGTTGTTTATAACTTAGATGAGACAATCCCTCAGACTCCGCTTACGCGGAGCCAGCTCCCTTTACACAAGGGAGCCTTAAAGAAAATTTGCGTCGACATGCCCCCGGAGATGCTGCGCATCTCCCCACAAAGGAGCCTATACAAGCCAAAAGCATCCCTCGCAAGGGGCGTTTATATAAGTCGCCAGCAGGATAATAGCTGCCTGCTTCACACATATCAAATAAACAAAAATACGGGCGATGAATGGTTTCCCATCATCGCCCGTAACCTATTATTTTGCTTTTGTGCGTTTTCTGAACATCAACACCAGCGCAACACAGCCGGCGCTAACAGCTAAAAGCACCCACCACAGAAGCATATCCGTGCTGATCCCAGTTTGCGGAGCATCGGATTCGCTCTGGGGCTCTTCCTGTATCTCTTCTGCCGTTACCTTATCTACCGAAAGAGTTCCATCGTCCTTTACAGTCAACTCTATAGAGAAATTCCCATCCTTCGGTGCTGTAAGTGCCCAGCTCCCGTCTGCCTTCTGCGTAACACTCGGCTCTCCCTCGCTGATTTCCACTTCAGTATAGCCGATGATATTGCCGTCCTCATCTGTTATGGTGACGGGATGATACCCGTCCGGCACATTCGGAATCGTAAAGCTTCCATCTTCGTCGGTAACTCCCGTCTGGCCGCCGATGTCCACTGTAACGCCCGGAATCGGCTCCCCATCCTCGTCGGTGATGGTACCGCTCACATCATGAGTGCTGTCAGGATTGCTCGGTACAGACTCCGCTTCAACGGTCAGCGTCTGATCCTCATAGACCGGTTCCAGTGTATAGTAGCCGCCGATTCCCTGTTCCGTAATATCCTCACCGTTCAAGGTCACCCTCGTGATTCGGTATCCATTTTCCGGCCGAATCAGCAGCCTGGGCGCTGAGAGGCGCTCTACAGAAAAGCTGTCGTCTGCTCGGCTGCCATATATTACTTGGGCATTTTCAGCATCCACCGTAATCGTATGGCTGTCCGGTACCGTTACAGATATGGCAGCGTCGCCGCCCGTCTCGTCCGCGGAAACAATGTTTTCGGCAAAGACATTCACAGAACTCACACACAGCAGGCAAAAGCACAATAGCAAGGCCGCTATTTTCCTCATTTTGCCTCCTCCTTAATCGGTCGTTCTGTTCTCATAGGAAACAGTGAACGTGACGGTGTCCGCATATGCTCCGGCAGCCGCTTTGTTCCAGTCGTCCTGTGTAATATTGATAGTAAGATCGGTCTTATCCCCTACAGCCAGGTAGTCGGCAGAGGTAAATACGTCGCCGCTTGCATCATTGATGGTATAGGGAATCACTTTTGTCCCATCCACCTGATTGTTTAATTCTCCATCGGTGGTCAGCGTGACGCGGATACATTTATCCGGGTCAATCTGCGCAGCAGTTACCTCGATGCTGCC